>CAZLHW010000190.1:0-7334 GCA_964559085.1 uncultured Acidobacteriota bacterium
AAGCCGGCGAAAGGGAAGGCCATGCAGAGGAACCGCCGGGAGGGAGCCGTCATGGGGCCACCCGGCTTTTTTTTGCGGATTAAAAAGCCGTAAAATCTGCCGGGTGACGCAATTCGTCGAGAAACGACGTTCCGAATGAGAGCTTGATAGCGAAGTTCGCGGCTATTGTCTGGCCGATATCGGCCAGCGAGGATCGGACGCCCAGATTCATCCCGCCTTTCAAACCTTTACCATAAACCAGGACAGGAACATATTCGCGGGTATGATCGCTGCCCGGAGCCGTCGGATCGCAGCCATGGTCGGCGGTGAGTATCAGGCAGTCCCCATCGTTCAGCGCCTCCAATATGTCTGGAATTCGGCTGTCGAAGTATTCCAGCCCGCGCGCGTAGGCACCGCTGTCCCTGCGATGGCCCCACAGCATGTCGAAATCTCCAAGGTTTGCAAAAACCAGTCCTTCCACCGGCTGCCGGAGCACGCCGATAGTCTGATCGATTACGGATGGATTATCGTGAGCATCCACCCAGTCCGTGAACCCGCGAAAGTCAAAAATGGACGGCACCTTTCCGATGCCGACCGTTCCAATTCCCGCTTCCTTCAAATGATCGAGCAGTGTTTTTCCGGGAGGCTGGATCGCGAAATCCTTCCGGTTTCCGGTTCGCTGGAAGCGGCCCGGCTCACCAATAAAGGGGCGGGCAATGACGCGGGCGACACGATTGGGGCCGTCCAGGATGGCGCGCGCTATTTTGCAGATTCGATACAGCTCCTCCAGCGGGATCACATCTTCATGCGCCGCTATCTGAAAAACGGAATCGGCGGATGTATACACAATGGGATTTCCCGTGCGCAGGTGCTCCGTGCCAAGCTCCCGGATAATCTCGGTCCCCGAAGCCGCTTTGTTGCCGAGCACATCGCGCCCGATCGCTTTTCTAAAGGGCCGCAGAACGCTTTCCGGAAATCCGTCGGGATAGGTCGGAAAAGGCTCTGCGGTCACAACGCCGGTCATTTCCCAATGCCCAACCGTTGTGTCCTTGCCGTTGGAAAAGATAGCCGCTTTTCCAAAGAATGCAGCGGGAGTTTGCGCAGGCGAGAGGTTGGGCAATGACCGGATATTCCCCAGGCCCAGCTTTTGAAGCTCCGGCAGACGGGGACGTTCCACAGCAAGAATATGCCCGAGAGTATCGGCGCCCGCATCTCCCCAGGCCGCAGCATCGGGCATTGCGCCAATGCCGACACTGTCCATCACCAGCAGTGTTATTCGGCGGAATCGTATCATTGGGGCCAGTTATTAGTCGTTAGTCGTTAGTGAGGCGCGGGATTATGGCGCGAAGAAGGGACTGGAATGTTTCACCGGCTTTTTGCGCGGTTTCCATGACCTCTTCGTGCGACAGTTTTTGCGGGCGGATCCCTGCGGCCATGTTTGTGATGCAGGAAATGCCCAGCACACGCAGTCCCATGTGATTGGCGACAATCACCTCGGGGACGGTGGACATGCCCACAGCGTCGGCGCCCAGAGTGCGGCACATGCGGATCTCTGCAGGCGTTTCAAAGCTCGGCCCCCGCAGTCCGATATAAACGCCTTCCCGCAGGTCTATCCCGATTTCCCGCGCGGCCTCCCGCGCGGCTTTGCGCAGCCTGGCGTCGTACGCCTCGCTCATGTCGGGGAAACGTGGTCCCAATGCCTCGATATTCGGCCCTGCCAGCGGATTGACCCCCATCAGATTGATATGATCGCTGATCAGCATGAGATCGCCGGGACGGAAATCCGCGTTAATGCCCCCGGCAGCATTGGTCACGATAAGCTTCCGAATTCCCAAAGCTCCGAGAATTCTTGTGGGAAACGCCACCTCCATCGGTGAATAGCCTTCATAGAGATGGATTCTGCCCTGCAGAGCGACGGTATGCACGCCGCCGATCTCTCCAAAAATCATATTTCCCGAATGCCCGAGAACCGTGGTGCAAGGAAAATGAGGAAGGTTGCTGAAGGGTATTACAGTCCGGTTCAGAAAACTATCTGCAAAGGAGCCGAGGCCGGAGCCGAGGATCAGCCCCAGCATCGGCTGCTGTTGCGAATATAGCCGAATCGTATCTACAGTCTCTCTGATTGCTGAATACACGGACAGTTGCAAAAAACGCCGGACAGGCGCTCTTTGTACCTCCACAAAATCAGCCGGAGAACCCGTTGGTATCGCTAGGAGCGTACGCTGCGCATCTTTTTGCGCAAGCGCTTCCGCGCAAGGGCTTGCTTGATCCGCTTCTTTTCGCCGGGCTTAAGGTAGAAAGAATGTTTCTTTGCGTCCTTAATGATGTCTTCCTGCTGGACTTTTCGTTTAAAGCGCCTGAGGGCGCTTTCAAGGGATTCGCCTTCATTTAAAATGACTTCCGCCAATCGATACCACCTCCTTCACGACGAGCGCATAAATTACTCCTGTGCAAGACCTGTGTCAAGCCTAATTTTTTCAAACATTTAGCCTTTTCATTGGAGCCGGACCGACCGGGAAGCGCCGTTTATTCATAGCCGCGCCGGATGTTGAGCCGCTTCATGCGCGCCTGCAGAGTCGTTCTTTTGAGTCCCAGCCGGGCGGCGGCGCCCATGGGGCCCGCAATGACGCCGCCGGATTCTTTAAGCGCGCGCAGAATGCGGTTCCGTTCCTCTGCGTCGCCGGCGGAGCGGGGCGGCTTTGCGGCTGCTCTGGGCAAGCTCGACTCGGGCATCGCCAGATCCAGTGCTTTTCCGCGGGTCAGGATTACGGATCTCTCGATGACGTTTTGAAGTTCGCGGATATTGCCCGGCCAGTCGTAGCGAAGCAGCGCGTCCATTGCCGTCGCGGGGATGGTATCGATTTTACGCCGCATGCGCTGGGCGTATTTCTGGGTGAAATAGCGGGCTAGAAGCGGTATGTCATCGGGCCGGTCGCGCAGCGGCGGCACCTCAATCGGAAAAACATGCAGCCGGTAATAGAGGTCGCTTCGAAAGAGCCCCTCCCGGACCATGGCTTTCAGATCCCGATTGCTGGCGGCGATGAGTCGCACCGAAACGCGAATCGTGCGGTTGCCGCCGAGCCTCTCGAATTCCTGCTCCTGAATAGCCCGCAGCAGCTTGGGTTGCAGGTCGAGGGGAATTTCGCCGATTTCGTCGAGAAAGAGTGTGCCCCGATTCGCCAGTTCAAAGCGGCCGATTCTCTGGCTAAGGGCACCTGTGAAAGCGCCTTTTTCGTGGCCGAATAATTCGCTTTCCAGCAGGCTCGAAGGAATGGCGGCGCAATTGACCTTTACAAAGCTGTTCCCGCTTTGTCCGCTCAGTTCGTGGATTTTTCTGGCTACCAGTTCTTTGCCTGTGCCGGTTTCACCGAGAATCAGCACGGTGGCGTCCGTTGGCGCAACGATCTGAATATTTTTAAGGACAGCTTCGAACGCGGGGCTTGTCCCCAACATTTCCCCAAAGATGCTGTCGATTCGGATGTCGTCCTCCAGGTAACGCTTTTCAATGGCGAGGCGGTCCTTGATTTCCCTCAACTCCCGGTACGACAGCGAATTTTCAAGCGCGATCGCTATCTGGTGCCCAACCTGAACAAGCAGTTCCACCTCGTCTTGGGTAAACGGCCGCCCATTGAGGCGCGCCAGATCCAGTGTCCCGATAATGGCGTTCGGAGTCTTCAAGGGGATTACACATGCGGACCGGATCCCGGAATCGAGCCACAAGCGCCGGAAAATTGGGGACGGGAATCGTTCAAAATCAGGATGATTAATCAGCAGAGGCTTTCCGGTCGAAAACACTTCGGCAAACGGCAAACCATCCGGGCGCACACGCGTCATGGCAAGGTCCAGCCTCACAGGACCGGCTATGTGAATGCCGCTGAGGAAAAGCTCGCCCGTCTTATTATCGAGAAGCACAAGGGCGGCTACATCGGAGGAAACAACCCGGTTCAGCTGTTCGGAAAGAGCCTGAAACAGCTCTTCCGGTGAAAGCTTCGAGATGAGAGCGTTCGTGACGTCAAACAACAATTGAAGCCGGTCGCGCTCACGCAGATACTTCTGCTTTGTCAGAAACGATTCAATCGTCACCGCAAATTCAGCGGCGACCCTGTGGAGAAAAGCCCTCTCCTCTTCCCCGGTCGAAGAAACTTCCCTGAAAGCAAAAGACAAAACACCGAGGCGCTGATGCCCTGTAGTCAGAGGGACAAGAATTAATGAGGAAAATCCCCTTTCTCTTAACGGTGAAAGAAAATCCGCCCAGCGGGTCTCACACTCAATCCTGGGCAGGAACAGCGGCTTCTGATGCATCCAAACCCAGCCGGCAGGATTGCCCTCCAGCGGAAAGGACTCGGGCAGAGCCTCCGTGTGTATGATTTCCTCCGCCGCAAGGCTGGGCATGCGGAGCACATTGCCGGATGCATCGTATAAAAGAAGGGCGCGGTAGTCAAACGCGCCGACCCTGTTGAGCGATTTTGCCAGAGCCAGGCTGAGGCTGGCCAAGTCACTCTGCCCGGAAATAGACCGCGACAGCTCAAGCAAGGCTTCATAAAGAATTAATTTGTCGCCGTTCACGCAAATTATGTTACTACACATTCCGGTTTTCTCGGATACCCGGCAGTCGCGCACCCTCCAGGATCTTTCGGATCAGAAATCGAGAATAGACGCCCAGGGCGCGCAGCCGGATCCTGGTCCCCGCCAATCGAGTGAGCAGCTTTTTACCCGCTTCATCCACTTCCAGGACATCTTTAAGGAAAACCGTGACAGCAGCTTTTTTCGACAGCGCCTCCTCACAGGCTGTTTCAATGACTCCGACATTGTCCCCGGCAAGTTTGCCTTCGATAACAGGAAGTACACGCTTCGGGTGATCGGTTCTCGTTATTCGCAGCATTCGCATTCCTCCTAAACGGATGCAAAGCATCTCAAAAGCCGCTATCGCAGCAGGAAGGCATTTTGGTTGCCAGCATCTCAGACTGGCCGCCAACGCCGCGGGTGTTTCTTAGCGTTTTCCTTAGCGTTCTTTGCGTCTTCGCGGCTGGTTCGGCGAATCCCCGAAGAATCGAAACCAACATATACTGGCAATTCAAATATGGAACCCGGCGCCCCGGATACATTTCGTCAAACCCGCCGATTTCGTCAAATGACAATGTCATCTGACAATCAAAAGGGCGGGCAGACCGACTGAATGCGTTGCAAATTCTGCAATACGGAGCGCGCCTCTATGGCACGGAGATTGCTAATCCCTTACGGAAGCAGCTAAGACTGCAAGTGGAGTGATTCATGGGGAATTGCAAAGGAACTCAATCGGGCATACGGCTCTGGCAACGAATTTTGATGCCGATCCTTTTGGCGTCGACGCTGATGCCCAATTTGGTCGCCGAGGATACGCCGCCGGCGGCAGTCTCTCTATCGCTGTCGGCCGCGGTGGATCTGGCAATCAAAAACAATCTGCGGACTCTGCTGGCCGGCCAGCGGGTCGTCGAATCCGAAGGGAATAGCGGAATTCTGCGCTCTGCGCTCCTTCCGAATATTGCGGCATCCTCCTATCAGGCCGGCATTACGGCGAATCTGGCGGCGATGGGTTTGCCTGTTCAGGACTTGCGGGGATTTCCGGTTTTTGTGGGGCCCTACAATCGCTTTGACGCGCGCATCAGCGCCGTGCAATCCGTCTTTGACCTTGGCGCGATCCGTCGGTTTCAGGCGGGGAAGGCGGGTGTTGCCCTGGCGGAAGAAGAAAAAAATCTTGCCGTACAACAAGTCACAGCCGCGTCGATTGTCTCTTATCTTTCCGTTCTCGAGTGCGAACAATCGCTCTCGGCGGCGCAGGCCGATTTGCGGCTGGCGGAAAGGTTGCTGGCCTTGGCAGCAAGTCAGAGAGACGCAGGTGTGGCCACGGGTGTCGACGTGGCGCGAGCGGAAACCAGCCTGGCCGGCCGGCGCGTTCGCGTGGCGGAAACCCGGACCGCCCTGGAAACGGCGCGGCTTAACCTGCTCCGCATGATCGGATTGCCGCTCTCCACTCCGCTGACCCTGGATGACAGGATGCGGTTTGAGCCGCAATCCGTGCCGGATACCGATCGCGCGATCGAGCAGGCGCTGGCCGACCGCCCCGAAATGAAGATGGCCGACCACCAGGTTCGCATCGCCGCCCTGCAGGCGAGGGCTTCAAAGGCGGAGTGGCTTCCCAAGGTGCATGCCTTTGGAGACTACGGAAGCAGCGGACTGAAGCCGAATGAAATCAGCCTTCCAACCCGAAGCGTCGGCATCCAATTGAACCTGCCGCTATTTGACGGGGGGCGCACCCTTTCGGAAGTCCGAGCAGCCGCCAGCCGGCTGGCGCAGGCCGAGATGCAGCGTAACGATTTGAAGGCCGCCGTTGCCAAAGAGGTCCGGCAGGCGATTGTCGTTTTGAAAACGCGCGAAGAGCAGGTGTTAGCCGCGCTAAAAGCGGAAGCGCTCGCTGCCAGAGAACTCGAGCTGGCGCAGGACCGCTTTCAGAACGGGGTGAGCGACAATATCGAAGTCCTCCATGCACAGACGGCCCTGGAGGAAGCGCGGCAAGCCTATATTTCCAGCCTTGCGCATTTAAACGTGGCGCGGCTCAATCTGGACGTTTCCATGGGACACCCCGAACGCTTCCGTTTCTGAGAGAGCTCGCCGTGAAGTGGATTGGAGCGCGCAACCCATCACGAATAATCAAAGAATTCTTTGGAGAATATTTGGTTCGCTATCATGGAAAATGAACCTGTAAGTTTAAAAAATCGGACTGTAAATAAAAACACGCGCAGAGCCATAGCCGCTTCTTTGGTCCTCATCGCGGCTATTGCCGGCATCGCGTATTACCTGCACTCCCGTTCTTTCGAATCGACGGACAACGCTTTTATTGAAGGAAGCGTGATCCAGGTCAGCCCTCGAGTGCCGGGGCAGGTTGTCAAAGTCTACGTGACAGATAATCAGAGGGTGCGTAAAGGAGATCTTCTAGTGGAACTGGACGCCCGGGACTATGAACTGAGGGTCGCCGAAACGAAAGCGCGCCTATTGGACGCGCAGGCTCGCTTATCCAGCGCGCAATCGGGAGTGGACCTGACGTCGGATGTTACCGGCGCTGCGCTGGCCCAAGCCGCTGCGGCGCTTGAGGCGGCCCGCAACCAGATCGAAGTTCTTACCGCGCGCCTGCAGCAGGAAGACGCCGACGTGAAGGCGGCGGAAGCGGCATTCCCCCAGTCTGAAGCCGGTCGTGCCGCGGCCGAGGCGGCGGCGAAACGCGCCGAAGCGGATGCCCTGCGGTATCGGAATCTTTATAAAAAAGGGCGCTTCCGGGTTTTGAGTGGGTACCCCCCACATGTTGTGGTTCATCCATATTA
>CAZLHW010000191.1:0-7303 GCA_964559085.1 uncultured Acidobacteriota bacterium
GGTTAGCCGACTTCTCGCCCAGGCTGCACCGTGCGCACTGCATGACGGAATACGTTTTTCTGGGAAACATCGATCCGGCTCTCCAGCGCGCGGTCCTGGAGCAGGTTCAGAAACCCAGGCTGATCGCATGCGATACGATGAACTACTGGATCGAAAACACCAGAGAGTCTTTGCTGAAAACCCTCGGCAAAATCGATATGCTGATTATCAACGATTCGGAAGCCAGACAACTCTCCGGCGAGTCCAACATCAGTGCGGCGGCGCGAAAAATCCTGGGGCTGGGACCGCGAACCCTCGTGATAAAACGTGGAGAATACGGCGCCCTGATGTTCAACTCCAAGTCGATTTTCAGTGTGCCTGCTCTTCCGTTGGAAGAAGTACTGGATCCCACCGGCGCCGGAGATTCCTTTGCCGGCGGGCTGATGGGGTACCTGGCAGCGTCCGGCGCTTCCGATGACGCAGCCATGCGCACGGCCGTGGTATTTGGTTCCGTGATGGCGTCCTTTAATGTCATGGATTTCGGTCCGCAGCGACTGGGTTCTCTCACCTTTACGGAAATCGCGGCGCGCTATCGCGAATTTTACAGGCTTGCCCGATTCGAAGATATTCCGTAAAAACAGGATCAACTGCATGAATGCATGCCAAGAGAGTGAATTCTTGCTGCGCGGGAGATGGCGATCTGCAGTCCATTTCTTGCGCGCGCAGAAATTTCAGCGTTTGTCCGGGACCGTCTGCCTTATCCTGGCGCTCAGCTGCCTGTCTCTTCCCGCTCAATCCACCGGTTCCAAACCAAAGCAAAAGCCGAGTCCCATCGAAGAAGCCAAAACACGCCGGGAATCCATGGAATGGTTCAAGAAGGCGGAGGCCATGATCGGAACGCCGCAGGAAAACAGTGAGGAGCAGGCGGAGCTTTTTCGAAAGGCAATTCAGGCTAAACCGGATTTTCTTGAGGCGCACTACAACCTTGGACTGGTTTATGCAAATCAAAAAAAAATGAAGGAGGCGGCAGCCGAATTCGAAACGGTGCTGAAAATCGAACCCGAATTCGATCCAAACATCTATATGTTGCTTGCAACAACGCATCAACAAGCCGGTGACAGCAGACTTGCTGTTGCTGCCCTTGAGGAAGGACTGCGCCGCAAACCCAAAGATGCCGGTTTTTTGAAGGCGTTGGCTTATCTGCATTTCAATAACGGAAATGACACCGCCGCCATTCAAAATTTGCAACAGCTCCTCGAAGTTGATCCTAAAGACGCCTCGGCGTACATGGATTTGGCCCTTCTTTACCAGAGAAACGGGGATCTGGGAAATGCCATTCAATATTATCGGGAAGGCCTTCGTCTGGATCCCGCAAATTTCGAGGCCCGCTTCAATCTGGGTGCGATCTATATGCGCCAGAAGAAAAATGTCGAGGCTGCAATCGAATTTGAAGCCGCGGATCAAATCAGCCCCGGCAATCCTGATCTGCTGGAAAGGCTCGCCGACGTCTATGCGCTTCAGAATCAAAATGAAAGAGCCGTTACGACCTATAGAAAAGCGCTTGAAAAGGCGCCGGATCGAGGGTCCATTCTTGCTAAGCTGGGATTCAACCTGGCCCAACTCCATCGCGCGGAAGAGGCGGTTGCTGTGTTGGAAAACGCTGCCGGATTCAACGAAAATAATGCGGATATCTTCTTTCTTCTAGGGGATTTATACGACGATTTGAAGCGCCCTGATGAGGCAATAGCCGCTTACAGGAAATCCATAAAAATCAATCCGAAACAGAAGGAAGTGCATTACAACCTGGGGACGCTGTATGCGGAGCAGAACAGGCTGGATGAGGCGATGACGGAACTCAAAATCGCTGTTGATCTGGATCCCGAGTATGCGGCGGCCTGGTCCAATATGGCACTGGTGGCGGAGAAGCAGGAAAAGGACGCGGAGGCGATTCAGGCGCACGAAAAGGTCATCGCGCTGCAAAAGGGAAGGGGCACCAATTATTTTCACCTCGGAGTGCTCTACACAAAAGCCAACCGAATAGATCCGGCCATTGCCGCTTTTGCCCGCGCCATTGAATTGGAGCCGGAAAAATATCGAGCCCATTTAAAAGAAGAACTAAAAAAGGTCCGCTCGGGTCTGGATCCCATCCGCTATAAGGAAGGCTTCACTCGACTGCTTGAGCCCGATTCTGCTCCTTGACTGTATGGGCGCGCTGCTCTTTAAGAAAACTGGAAAGCTCTTCCGGAGATAGGCTGTACAAATCCTGGGGGTTGCCTTCCGGCTGATATTTCCATCGTTTGTGGCCCCAAAGCCAGGACTCGGGCTGTTCTCGTATGATCTGCTCCAGAATTTCATTGAAACGTTTTGTATTTGCCTTGAGGTCTTGATCCCTGTCTCCCGTGCGCACAATGTCTACCGGAGGCAGAAATTTGATGGTATAGCGGCCATTCTGCATGGGACTCAAATAGCCGGGGAGGACGGGCGCGCCGGTACGCAAAGCCAGAAGCGCCATACCCGTTGATGTGGCGGCGGGAATACCGAAAAAGTCGACAAACAGACCCTCCTGCAGACTCGTATTCTGATCCATCAGGATGCCGGCGGCCCCCGCGGATTTCAGGCTCCGCAGGATATGGCGTGCGGAATTCTTTTTGCTGAAGACGCGGTTTCCTTTGGATTCACGAATCGCGTGCAGATACCGGTCCAGTCGATCATTATCCAAGGGACGGGTGATAAAACTCAGGGGGTAGCCATGCAGCGCATGCGCCGTGGGAAGAAGCTCCCAGGAGCTGAAATGTCCCGTGAGATAAAGAATACCCTTTCCTTTTTCAAGAGCCAGACGGTAATTATTCAATCCGTTAACACGATCATAGTCGACAAGGCCGGAAATGTTTTCCGGAGTAAGATCGGCACATTTGCTGACCTCCAATAAATTCATCGCAGTATTCTGAAAGCTTCTGAGGGCGATGCGCTTTCTGGCAGCCGGAGGCATTTCGGGAAAGGCAATCTGCAAATTTACATCGGCGATATGCCGGTGCCGGGAAGAAAGGAAGTAAAATGCCGCGGCCAGCAGTCGGAGGATGAGAACGCCTGCGGGGCGGGGAAGCGCGCGAAAGACGGCAATTACCAATCGGGCGAGCAAATAAACCATACCGGATAGCAATTTGTGGCACTCCCAGGCGGTGTTATACTGCAGTGCAATGGATTTCTGAGAAAGGCTCCATTCATGAAAAACCGGGCCAAATTCCTTTTTCTCCTTTTGCCTGAACTCTTCTTGCTCCGGCCTGCGGGGGCCGGAATCGCGGGATACAAATCCAGCGAATGGAACATAAAGGCACGGGAACTCCGTGAAGCCGGCCTTAACAGTGAAGGGGTTACGATCTCTGCCGAACCCCTTTTTGCGGATGCGCTTGCCTCACGCGTCTTTGATAAAAAAGACATCGTAACACGCGGCATTATGCCGTTAGCCCTTGTCATTTTCAATGATAACGACTATCCGGTTGAAGTGGATGTCGAGTATATTGCGTTGATTCACGGCGAGGAGCGCCATCCCGCCCTTTCACCTGAGGAAGGGGTGAAGCGAATTCCTGGCAAAGAAAAAAGGCGCTTTGGCGACGCAACAAGAAAAAGCGCCGACGAAGAAGCACTAAAGGATTTCAGCGAGAAACACCTTAAAGACAAAAGAATCAGGCCTTAAAGCCGCGCCGGCGGTTTTCTCTATTTCCGGATCTACCATCGAAAGGAACTGCGGCAGCATCTGTCGACCGCAACCGTTTATATCCCGAATATTTATAGAGGAGACACCGGCTCCCGGCTGATTTATTTTGAAATTGATCGGAAAGCCGCCCTGCAGGAAGCAAAGGCGCCTTAAGCATCGGCCATGCCTACCCACGAATTTAAACTGGACCCGCCCTATCGCGAAGCATTCGAAGGAATATTGCAGTTCTCCACTTTTGCTGAAGCGGAGGAAACCATCCTGCGCCTGGAAAATTTATGCCAACAATATCGGTCTGCAAGCGATAAGAAAGGTATGGAATACTGCCGCCAAATCGCAGCCCTGGGCCGGCGGCGTGCAGCATTGATCAGCCGGAATCCTCGTGTCCGGCGCGAGAAGCGTCTGCAAAAGCAGGAAATAGCCGAGTGGTTTAAAATATGGCTCGAAACACCGGACATTTTTGGTGACTGGCTTGCGCTGCGAAAGAATACCGAGGAATTTCAGAAGCTGTTGAAGTTTCAAAGCGGCCATGCATTGAAATCGGGAGAAAAGGATGCCTTCGGAAGCGAAACCTCCTAGCGGGCAGGATTCATTTGCCGCTGTTCTGCATTCGGAAATCCTCGCAGGGAGCGAGAATCTAACCGCCTGGATCCGGCAAATTCAGGAACAAGGTGCCATCGAATGCCTTTTCCAAATGGAAACCTGGCTCAAGGGTATTCGAGCCTTTTTTAAAACAGATCATATTCCGCTCAGCCCGGCTGAAAAGGGGGACATTGTTACCCGTGCCTTTTCAGGCGAACTTGAGGTTGTGCGGCAATCCATCGTGTGCTGCGAAGCGTGCGCCTGCGATCTTTTAACTCTTGATGCTGGGAAAGAGTTCCAGTTCGAGGAGTTTCTGGAGACGCAGATGCGCAAGAACCGTATGGCCGATTTTCACGTCTCCCAGATTGCCGAACAACTGACTCCGCGGGATAGCGTAGCGCAACTCTTGGAATCTTTGAATGACTTCCGGGTGATTTTGGATGCGTGCGGCGAAACCTCTGCGCCGGACTATCAGCGGTACCTGAGTCTTGGAAGAATATTCCAGCGCGAAATAAAAAATTGTCGCTATATTGATATGCTGATTCACCAGCGTTTCCGGATCCAGTATGACCTCGTTGAAAACAGAGATCTTGAGGCCGTTCTTCAGACAATCCCTGCGGAAGGGGTGCGGAGAAATGTGACTCTGGCGTTGCTTTACCTTTTCCGCTTCCTCAAATATCTGGAACTCGTGGCCGCAGACCTCAAGCGGGACCGCCCGTTGAAGCACCATCTTGTCCTTTTTGCACTGCTGCATGAAGAGATGGGAACCCTTTCGGATTTCCTGAAAGCCCGTTTTGTTAAAAACCGGGATACCGCAGATCCCCTGAACAGCGCAGCGGAACTGGTTGCCTATTCCCTGAAGACGGAAGCCCAGCGGGTCCTGGACCGTGAGCTCCTTTACCTATCCCGAGAAACGGACCCGATACCGATATACGCGCGCATTGAAAACAGCCATGGGCTGCTGCTCAGCTGCTGCCAAAGCGGAATACTCACATTGATTCGATCGATTCACAGAAGCTTTGATGCTTCCGCGCTTTTTCCGTCAAGGGCGGACAGTCTCGCCTCCTCGGAAAAACTGCGTCAGGATCTGTGGGATCTCCGCAAATGGATGGCGGATGAATCGGGCAGCCAAAACGAGCTGGATCCTTCAAAAATTCTGGACCGCCTGGCCGAATTCAGGGAAAGCTCTCTGCGATATCTCATGTATCGGGACTGGGAGAAATTTGAAAGTTTTTCGGATTTGGTGACGGTCACAACCAATTATATCGAGCTTCGCATACAAATGCGGAGGTTTGTCGAATACCTCGACCGGCTGCTTCAGGAAGTTTCCAAACGAAGCGTTTTCCGCGACAAAGCGCCGCAATTCTGACTCCTATCCAATGGCTGTTTTTCCTCCGGACCTGCCTCCGTCGCCTTCCACCCGCAGCCTGCCTGAAAGGTGCAATCGGCATGAAAAGGGCTACGCGAGTCTGAAAGAGTTTGCTACCATAGCACCTTACTTCATCAGGCAAGGGTAATCGAATGGAAGACTCTATTTTTGCAAATCTTCCCGGAACAAGGGATCTGTTGCCGGAAGAAATCGGTCTCTGGCAAATGGTGGAAGAGACGGCCCGCGGCATTTTTGGCCGATACGGATTTGTGGAGATCCGCACCTCCATCATAGAACCTACGGAGCTGTTTGCGCGTGGAATCGGCGGCGATACCGATATCGTTGGGAAAGAAATGTACACCTTTTACGATCAGAGCAAACGGTCGGTTACCCTGCGCCCGGAAGCCACCGCTTCGGTGGTGCGCGCCTACGTGCAGAATGCAATGTATCGGGGGGGCGGACTCACCAGGCTGTATTACATGGGACCGATGTTTCGCCACGAAAAAAAGCAGAAAGGGCGATGGCGCCAATTCTATCAGATCGGGGCCGAATCTCTCGGATCGGAGCACCCCGCGGCAGACGCCGAGATGATTGAGATGGCCTTGCAGCTTCTGCAGACGCTTGGTGTAAAGGCGAGGCTTCTGCTGAATTCCGTCGGATGCGGCAACTGCAGGCCGCGCTATATTGAAAAGCTGCGTACCGCACTGAACCAATCGCTTCCCGACCTGTGCGAAGACTGCAGGCGGCGATCCTTTACAAACAGTCTGCGTGTTCTGGACTGCAAAGTGCCGGGCTGCCAGCCCTTTATCGAAAAGCTTCCGTTGATCACGGAAAGCCTTTGCAGCGATTGCGCCGGGCATTTTAGCGGCGTCAGGAATTATCTTGACGAAAGCGGCATCTCTTATGAAATCGTTCCCAGATTGGTCCGCGGCTTGGACTATTATGTCCGCACGGCCTTTGAAATCGTCAGTGGAGAACTTGGAGCGCAAAACGCTCTCGCGGGCGGAGGCCGCTATGACGGATTATCGGAGGTTTTGGGCGGGCCGCGGGTGCCGGCCCTTGGCTTCGCAATGGGGTTGGACAGGCTTGTGATGTTGCTGTCGGAAGAACAGAGTGCCCGACATAAATGGAAGCCGGAATTGTTCCTGGCCTATATGGGGGAAGAGGCCTTTCGGAAAGCTCTTGCCATTGCCAGGGATCTGCGCCGCAAGGGACATTCCTGTTATCTGGAGTATTCGGCGGGGACACTCAAGAGCCAGATGCGTCTCGCAAATAAACTGGGGGCGGCGCACGTGTTAATCCTAGGAGATAATGAATTGGCACGGGGCACCTGTTCCATTAAAAGGCTGCAAGATTCCCGGCAGTGGGAGATCGCCATTCCCGAAATCTCCAATTATCTAAAATCGAGCGTTCAGGGCGGATAGCCCAAACGGCCGCGAACCGGTATGAATAAAATTCGAGTGTTGCCGGAAGTCCTTGCGAATAAAATCGCTGCCGGAGAAATTGTTGAACGGCCGGCCTCGGTGGTAAAGGAGCTTCTGGAAAACTCCCTGGATGCTCACTGCGGCGCTGTCCATATAAGCGTGCAATCCGGCGGCAAGAGGCTTATCCGGGTCCGGGATGATGGCGACGGAATGAGCCAGGATGATGCCATCCTGGCT
>CAZLHW010000192.1:0-7278 GCA_964559085.1 uncultured Acidobacteriota bacterium
GGTGCCTGTAATTGCCGCGGGTGGACATCGGCGGATGCCTTCTTTTATTTGCTGGAATTCGAATCCGCAAAAAAGGGGCTTGCGTGTCCGCGGCGGAAGGCGCGAAAAAGACGGGTTAAGATTGAGTGGAAAAAGCGGTCGTTTTGCAAAAAGGCCGGGGCCGAGGGCGGCATCGGGATCGAACGAGAAGAGGTTTAGAGTATGAACAGGAACGGTGTGTTTAAAATCCGACCTCGACCCCGATGCCGATCTCGACCCCGACTTATTAAATTGAAGATGAATCCAACTGGAACCACCCGGAGAAGCAGCGCCCCTAGTTGCCGGGCGCTGCTGTTATGAGGTGGGCTTTATTATGGTAGACCGGTTCCGGCAGTGATTTCCGCCACCAGCTCCTCCATCAGCGGCGTGGCAGCGATGAAGCTGGCCCCGTGGGCGTGCATCAATGCTAGTAAGTATTTTCCCGCCGCGTCGACGAACTCGACATCGGTCAGGTCCACTATAAGAGCCTTATGTCGATCCGATTGTGCCGTGCGCCAGGACCTTTCCATCTCCGGGACCCATGCGCCTTTAAGCATGCCTTCCAGTTTCAGGCATACAGTATCGGCTTTATCATGAGTCGTAATCCTCAGCATGGGGCTCTCCCTTCATTGCCCACGCGCGGAAAACTACTTGAGCGTCAGCGTCTTGACCTTCTCTGTTCCCGCGTTCTTTTTGCTCCGCACTGCGGCCAAAACGCATCCGCAGAGAACCAAACCACCCAAAGCTCCCAAAAGTGCCATCTTTTTCTCCCTCATATGGATTTTTCTAAAAACTACGCATTTAATAAATGCACGCGACGCGCCAAACCGGCGAATCGAACGCGGCAATGTTTGATTCACCCTAAGACAAATTTCATCAGTTACTTATAAAGAAAACTCAAACACCGTTGCAAAGAACCGCTTGTATCGCAAGCAGAATGGGTGCCGAAATATCGGCATGTGCCGATATTTCGGCGCATGGCTTGCGTCACGAGCTTGGTGCGGGGGATGGAGTTCTTTGGTTCCGAAGGTATTTAAGGCCCGAGAGGGACGCATTCGTGACCGCAATGTCACGGGAAGTGTGGACGCATGCGCCGGAAGCGCGCTGAAGCCCTGCCATGGAAGCGGGCCTTTTATAAGGCGGATGCGGTGGGACGGGCGGCTTTTGGGGTGTTATTACGTCCGCGGCCTCTGGATGTGGAGTTTCTGCATCCTGGACTGTAGGGTGGACCGCTTCATGCCCAGGCGTGCCGCAGCGCCCTGAGGACCGCCAATAATCCATCGGGTCTGTTCCAGCGCTTGAAGAATGTGCCGCCGCTCCGCCTCCTCGAGCGTTTTGGGTGTTGCGTCCGGTTTGTCGGAGGCGGTCAATTCTCCGAGCGGCACGCGCAGCACCTTTCCTGACGACAGGATCACGGCCCGCTCAATGATGTTCTGGAGTTCGCGGATATTTCCCGGCCAGGAATAGCGCGTGAGCGCCTCGAGAGTTTCGGAATGAATGGTTTCGATGCGCTTACCCATGCGCTGCGCGACCTGCTGTACAAAATAGCGCACCAGCTTGGGAATATCCTCGCGTCGCTCGCGAAGGGGCGGCATGGTGATGGGGAAGACGTTCAGGCGGTAAAACAGGTCGGCGCGGAAGTCGCCGTCGCTGACCATGCTCTGCAGATCTTTGTTTGTCGCCGCAATGAGTCGGACGTTCACATGAATGGTGTGGGCGCTTCCGAGCCGTTCGAACTCCTGTTCCTGCAGAACGCGCAGAAGCTTGGGCTGGAGTTCGGGCGGGATTTCGCCTATCTCGTCCAGGAACAGGGTGCCGTGGTTTGCCAGCTCAAAGCGGCCGATGCGCTGCGAAACGGCGCCCGTAAACGCGCCTTTTTCGTGCCCGAACATTTCGCTTTCCATGAGGCCGGTTGGAATAGCCGCGCAATTGAGTTTTACAAATGTTGCCTGGCGGCGGGCGCTCAGATTGTGGATCGCGCGGGCGATGAGTTCCTTCCCGGTCCCTGTTTCGCCGCAGATCAGCACGGTTGAATCCGACGGAGCCACTACTTCGACCTGCCGAAGGACTTTCTGCAGAGCCGGGCTGCTGCCGATGATTTCCTCGAAGAAATAATTGCTGCGGATCTCATCGGCGAGATACAGATTCTCTTCGGCAAGCGTCGCATTCAATTCCTCGATATGGCTATAAGCAAGGGCGTTGTCCAAAGCGACGGCAAACTGTCCGGCCACTTCTTCCAGCAGCCGGACGCCGTCGGCGTTGAATGCGTCCTCGCGGCGGCTGGCTACGTTTAGCGTGCCCAGGACGCGTTTGCGCGATTTCAAAGGCACGGCGCAGACCAGCTGCAATCCCTCCTCGAGCAGGCTTCGAGCCATGTCGGGCAGCATGCGCTCAATATCGGTGCGCCGGGCGAGCACCGGCGTCCCTTTGGCAAATGCTTCTCCGACACAGTTGTTTTCCAGGGGGATGACGGCGCCCTCCTGCAGAAGACCGAGTCCGCCCGGAAAATCGAGCGAGTGTCGGCGCAGGCAGTTGTTTTCATGGTCAAACAGGGCCAGGCTCGCATATTCGACATTCAAGGCTTCCCGCAGGCTGATGGATATGGCCGAGAAAAGCTCGCGCGTGTCCAGTTTGTCGGCCACGGCTTGATTTATCTGCAGCAGCGTGCGCAGATGGTCTCTTTCCCTCGCGAGTTCTTCCCGGGATGCGGCTGCGGCCTCCCGGCTCAGAACATTGTCCAGCACGATGGCCGCCTGCCTGGCCGCCAGCTGCATGAAGTCGATGTCGTCGGGTGTGTAGGCATCCGGCCTTGCGGATGCAAACTGCAGACCGCCCAGCAGGTTTCGGGCCGTGGACAGGGGGACGACGCAATAGCTGCGGATCTTGTTGCGCCGCAGCATCGCATCAATGACCGGATGCCGGCTCTCCTTGTCAAGGTCCGGTGCATAGAACGGCTTCTGCGTTCTCAATATATCGGAAGCCGCCGTTTCCTCAAGCCGGAAGGAGATCCCCAGGGGAATATCGTGCGCGTGTTCCGTATCGATAAGGTATAGCTTTGTGGTTTTCTGATCCGTGTCCCAGAGCGTGAGGCTCAGACTGTCAAACCGTATGATGCGGGAGAGAGACGCGCTGAGCTCGTGAAAAAAGTCTTCGAAGCTGCTGTGTGCGCTGATCGATTCGATGATTTCCAGCAGCGCTCGATAGCGCGCCGGCGTTCCCTGCGGGTAATCGGGTGCGGCCATGAATCCCCCATATCCCTTGTCAAGCTTAAAGAATACCGAATCCTCCGGATTGAAAACAACACCTGCACGGAGAGGCGCTTTCGCTATAATGAAAGCAGCTCCTAAAGGATTCCAACCCACACGGCCATGGAGGAAAACTCTTATGCCGATTTACATCACGCTTTACAATTGGACGGATCAGGGCATTCGGAATGTCAAGGATGCGCCGGCGCGGATCCGGGCAACCTGCCAAAGCGCCGAAGCCGCCGGGGGCCGCGTCCTCGGCGTATTTCTCACGATGGGCCAATATGACCTGGTTGCAGTATCGGAAGTGCCGGACGATGCAACGTATGCTGCATCGCTGCCGGCTCAGGGCATGATGGGAAATGTCCGATCGACGTCGCTCCGGGCATTCACCGCCGAGGAGTTTGAGGAAATCGTCAACAAGCTCCCCGGGTAAGCGCCGCTGTCGGGATTGTCGAAGAATATGCCGCGGATTTCCACCGATTTTCGAGGGTGCGAAGCTGTGTGCCCGCCTGTGCAATCTGCGGAATTCATGGCACACTTTTATGAGTCACGATCGCGGCTTAGGACAGGAGGCGCAATGGCAAAATCGGAAATCAATGCGGGCATTTGCGGACATATCTCAACCGTTGCGGCAACGATGGAGGGAAAAGTCTGCAAACTGGAGATCACCAGCACGTGCAAAGCGATTCAGGCAATCGGGCAGGAATTGACCGAAGTGAATCCCTTGCAGGAAATCTCTCTCAAACGGGGAACGCCCCGGGCGCTCGAGGTTGGGATGCGGCTCTGCTACCATGCCGCCTGCCCCGTGCCTGTAGGCATCATCAAGGCGACCGAAGTCGCCGCCCGCCTTGCGCTCCCTAAGGACGCGGCCATCAAGGTCTCCAAAGAATAGAAAGCCGAAGCAGGCCTTGTCCGGCTGCAAGCCTGTTTCCACGTCTTTCATGCGGGCGGATAGCGAGGCGGCGAAGGTTTCATAGATTCCCTGAGCGATGCCCAGCGATCCGATGTTGCCTTTTTTGGCGAAAACAAGGGGATTGTCTTTTGCCGCGTTTAGCCCGATGTAAAAATGCGTCGGGCCGGATCCCGCCCCGGGCGCCGCCGGGGTCCGACATGGTCTGCCGTCGCCGCGGGTGCTATAGTTGGGTGGGTCTCCATGGACTTATTGGGGTGTGGAGACGGAGCCGGGAATTGAGTGGAACGGGCGAAATGACGGAATCGGAAAACGGGAACAAGGGGGCGGTGCCGGCAGGAGATCCGCTGGAAGCGGCTGCGATCAAGGCGCAGAGCGAGCCCCTTTTTACAAAGGATTTCGTTCTGACGGCGCTGGCCAACTTCGCCAATTCCTTCGGCATGCAGATGTTGATTGCCACGATGCCTGTCTACGTCATCAGCCTGGGAGGCAGCCAGACCGATGCCGGCGTCGTCAGCGGCGCGCTTGCGTTTACGGCCCTGCTCTTCCGTCCCCTGATGGGTTGGCTGACAGACACGTGGCGCCGCCGCCCTCTGATTTTGATCGGCACCTCCTGCTACGGACTTGCCAGCGTGGTCTACTTTCTTACGCATACGATCCCCCTGCTTCTAGTCGGACGATTCATCCACGGCTTTGGGCTTTGCGCCTACACCACCGCGTCCAACGCCTATGTGGCTGATATCGCCCCTATCCGGCGGCGCGGGGAGGCGGTGGGCTTCTTTGCCGCATCGCAGGCGATAGGCCTAATTCTCGGTCCCGCTGTAGGGTTTATGCTCGTCGAGCGGATCGGCTTTCATCGCCTGTTTTGTTTCTCCGGCGGGGTGTCCTTCGCGGCCTTTTTCATTTCGATCTTCGCGCGCGAAAAGCGCAAGGCGGTCGATTTCAAGCGGCGGCCCTGGTCGGTGCGCACGGGCATCGTGTCGCTGGATGCCCTGCCGATGGCATGGATGGCGCTGTGCATGGGCATGGGATTTGGCGCCGTCAGTTCGTTTATTGCCATTTTCGCCCGCATGCGCGGATTCCAAAATCCCGGTTTTTACTTCATGATTCAGGCGATGGCGCTGCTGATTTCCAGGTTGTTTGCCGGCCGGGTGACGGATCGTTGCGGCCGCAGAGTCGTTATCATCCCTGGACTAATCCTCGGCGCCACGGCTCTGGGAATGCTGCCTCTCGCGAACGGCGTTTCTTATTTTGTAGTGTCTGCCGCGCTCTTCGGATGCGGGGTCGGCGCCGCCCAGCCGGCGACCATGGCGCTGCTCATTGATCGGGTGCGGTCGGAGCAGCGGGGCCTTGCCACCAGCACCTACTATACGGGATTCGATACGGGTGTTGCCTCCGGTTCCATTCTCCTGGGCTCCGTCAGCGAGCATCTCGGCTTTGGCGTGATGTGGCCGATGTCGAGTTTCTGTATTCTTCTTGGGCTTGCAGGTTTCCTGGTAAAGCGGCAACGGGACATAGTTCCTGACTGAAACAGCGAAAGACCCCATTCTCAGCTATCCAAAGGCATACGCGTTCCCTTACAATGAAGCCCATTCTCATTTTAGGGAGCTCGCCATGACGGAAAAACTGAATAAGTCCCTCCTTTACACGTTCGGCGTCGGAGATCTGTTCTTCACCCTGCTGACCAATATGGAAATATTCTTCTTCACGGCCTTCCTTACGGATTGCGCTCGATTCTCCCTGGTGGTGGTTGGGCAGATCCTGTGGATTACGGGCGTCGCCGACATCGTGTGTGCGCTTGCAGCCGGCGTCATTCTTCAAAGGGCGGCCCTGACATTCGGGGGAAAATACCGTTCGTGGCTCGTGGTCGCTCCGCCCCTGATTGCTCCTCTGTTTATTCTGCAGTTTACAAGAATAGGAGGAGTCTGGGTTGCGGCTTCGATTGTCATTGTCGGTTTCATAGCAAGCCACCTTTTATGGAACGTGGTGTTTGCCGCAACCGGTGCCCTGGTTGGAAGCCTGAGCAAGCTGCCGGAGGAGCGGACAATACTTTCCAGCAGCAGAGCGCAGGGAATATCGGCGGCAGGCCTGATTTTTTCAGCAACCGCCTTGCCCATGATCCGGTTCTTCAGTTCGGTTACGAGCGACCTTCTGGGATATGCCCTGACGGCCGGAGTGTACGCCGTCCTGATGATCGGCGGCTATCTCTACGTTTATCGAATAACCGCCGGCAGGAGCGGCGACCAGAGCAGTGCCCTTCCCGCTGAAAAAGCGGAACAGCGGCGCTCGATCCGCGATATCGTCGGCTTGGTGTTTCGGAATCCGCCGCTTCTCATACTGGTCATCGCCGAAACCTTCAGGAATGCGGGTCTCTTCATCATCACCGCATTTGCTTTCTACTATTTCAGCTATGTTCTGAAGAATCCGTCTTTCCTGTCGGTCTTCATTCTGGCCATCAGCATCGCGGCCCTGGCGGGGACTGTTGCGGCCGCGTGGATCGGAGTCCGGATCGGCAAGCGCCATGCCTACTGGCTCTGTCTGATTCTGGCGGCGGCATTTTTTATGCTGGCAAAGTTTACCGGCGGGACCACGTGGGGTTTCACATTGGCTTTCTGCCCGGCCTATATGCTGGGCATGATGGCCGGCGCCTTCAGCACAGCCTTATTTGCGGACACCGTCATTTACGGGGAATGGAAAACAGGCAAAAACATCCAAGCCTTTACCATGGCCTTGCTGACGCTGCCGATCAAGATCGGCGTTTTGCTGCGAAGCGGCGTCGGAACAATCGGACTGATGCGATCGGATGCATTGCCAACACGGATCCTGCGCCGAATGTGGTCGACGGCATCCGTTCTATTATGATTTTTACTCCGGCGGCGGCGTGCATTATCGCGACCGTGATTTTCTATTTTGGGTATAAAATTGAAGACAGCCATGTCCTTCGGATGCAGGAGGAAATAGCGTCAAGATAGGTGGCGAAGGAGGAATAGACTTCCCGTCAGAGCTGCCGAGCCAAGCATCCTTTCGTAAAACATGAATTATTCCGGGGGCTTGCGATGGCGATCAAGGAGCATGTTCGGCTTCTCATCCGCGCGCTTGCGT
>CAZLHW010000193.1:0-7273 GCA_964559085.1 uncultured Acidobacteriota bacterium
AGAGGTAGCCGACCTTAAGAAAATTTCCGAGGTCTCCACTGCGCTTGGGATTCATCCTACGCTGGGTATCCGTGTGCGGGTTTTCTCCAGAGGAGCCGGGAAATGGGAGGAGTCGGGCGGCGAGACGTCAAAATTCGGCATCAATACCATTCAGCTTTTGGATTGCCTGAAACTGGCGTCAGAGCAGGAATTGGCCAGGCAAATAAAGATGCTCCATTTTCATATCGGATCCCAGATTACGGATATCCGGCGGATTAAGAACGCGATCAAAGAAGCGGCTCGGGTTTATGCGAAGGTGCATAAGATGGGCTTCCCGATCGAGTACCTGAATGTGGGCGGCGGGCTGGGCGTTGACTATGACGGCAGCCGAACGGCATCGGATTGCAGCGTCAATTACAGCATGCAGGAATTCGCAAACGATATCGTTTATACGATTAACGAGATCTGCCAGTCCGAAAATGTGCCCCCTCCGACCATAGTCACGGAGAGCGGGCGCGCGATTGCCGCTCATCACGCGATCTTCATTATGAATGTCATCCGAACACTGAATCCCGGCTTGGGTGGTTCTGAAATCAGCCCTTCCAAGGTCGATTCCGAGGTCGTTCGGGAAATGATGGATATTTACAAGGATATCCATCCCAAGAATTTCCGTGAGTATTACCACGATGCGCTGCAGCACCGGGAGGAGCTTCAGTCCCTTTTTAATTTGGGGTATCTCAACCTGCAGAACCGGGCCCAGGGCGAATGGCTTTTCTGGGAGATCTGTCGAAAGGCGATAAAGTATTCGCGCTCCATGAAGGAGCGCCCCGAGGAATTCATTGACTTGGAGAATATCCTTGCCAGCAAATATATCTGCAATTTTTCTGTTTTTCAGTCCACACCGGACAGCTGGGCGCTGGACCAGCTGTTTCCCATCATTCCCATCACCCGGCTTACGGAAGAGCCGACTGAGCGCGCCACCCTCTGTGATATCACCTGCGATTCGGACGGGCAAATTGACAAGTTTGTCGATTTACGGGATGTGAAGCAGGCGCTGGAACTGCATGGCGTAAACTCGGATCCGTACTATCTGGCTATTTTCCTGGTCGGAGCGTACCAGGAATCCCTTGGCATGAACCATAATCTGCTCGGGTCCGTCAATGAGGCTCATTTCCTTGTGGATGATGCCGGACGCCCGCATATCGATAAGGTAATTAGGGGAGAATCCCTGGGCCAGGTGCTTGCGTCCGCGGGCTATGCTCCGCAGGATCTCCTGGAGAGCCTGCGCACCATGGTTCAGAGTGCCGAATCGCAATCCAGGATAACTTCCGAAGAGCGCGAGTCTTTATACGAATCGTACCAATCTGCGCTGGACAGCTATACATATCTGGAAGACTAAGAGCGCATCGCGAAATGAGGACGTGGCGCTCGGAATGCGGCACCCCTAATTCCCGGACACGCTCCGGGTCGATTTTAGGGGACGAATCCGGGCGCACCCGCTCTGCCTTCCTCCATCATTTGGCGCGGATGCGTTTGCGGAGCAGGCGTATGGATTGCCGCACGGCGGAGGGCGCTGTGCCGCCGCGTTCCCGGCGGCGGGATATCGCGGTTTCCAAGCGCAGACACTCAAACAGATCTTCCTGGAACAGGGGAGAGAAGCTCTGGAATTCCCTCAGCGGCAGATCCTCGAGCGCAACTCCAAGTTCCGAAGCGCGCATAACGATTTTTCCCACGAGGCTGTGCGCTTCCCGAAACGGCATGTTTCTGCCGACAAGATAATCCGCCAGTTCCGTGGCATTCAGATATCCCTTCATGGCGGCGCCCCGCATGGAATCGGGATGGATGCGGATCCGTGCCAGTACTCTTTGCAGCATCCCGAGGCAGCCCTCGACCGTATGGATCGCGTCGAATAATGCCTCCTTATCTTCCTGAAGATCCTTGTTATAGGTCATGGGCAATCCCTTCAGGACAGTCAGAAGAGATAGCAGATGGCCATAGACGCGGCCCGTCTTCCCGCGAACCAGTTCCAGCGCGTCCGGATTTTTTTTCTGCGGCATCAGGCTGCTGCCCGAGGCCACGCTGTCGTCCATCTGCACGAACGAAAATTCAGCGGAGGCATAGAAGATGAGATCTTCCGAGAATCGGCTCAGGTGCATGAGAAGAGTGGATGCAAAGAACAGGAAATCGAGTACAAAATCACGGTCCGCCACTGCATCCATGCTGTTCTGCGACGCGGCAGAAAATCCCAGGTCTCGGGCAAGGGCATCGCGATCGACGGCATAAACCGTTCCGGACAGCGCTCCGGATCCCAGCGGACACACGCCGGTTCGCGCGGTCGCTTCTCGCAGCCTCTGACGGTCGCGCAGCAGCATCTCGCCGTAGGAAAGAAGATAATGCGGGAAAAGAACGGGCTGTGCCCGCTGCATGTGCGTGTAGCCCGGCATCACGGCCTGCATATGTTTTTCGGCAAGATCCGCAATGGCTGCAATCAGGCCGTTGAGCATCTCTTCGATCTCTTTCTCTTTCCACATTAAAAAGAGACGCAGATCGGTCGCAACCTGATCGTTTCTGCTTCTGCCCGTGTGGAGCTTCAGAGCAAGAACGCCTACTTTCTCTTTGAGCGCTTCCTCCACAAAAGTATGGATGTCTTCCGCCCGGCTTTGCGCGATCAGATCCGGATTGTGTCGATGTTCATCCAGAATGCGTTGAAGGCCCTTTTGCACCGCAAGTCTTTCTCTTCGCGTGAAGACGCCGGCCCTTTCAAGCGCGCGCGCGTAGGCAAGACTGCCGACAATATCCGCCTCAAGCAGCCGGTAATCGAAAGAAAGCGAATCGTTGAATTGCGCGAAGAACGGATCCTCCTCGGCGGCAAAGCGCCCTCCCCACAGTTTTTTCCTCGACACATGCACCTCCCTGAATCTGAAAATATTCGCAGATAATGCGAATCCGGACAAACGTTTTCATGCTTCAATACGCGGATTCTGAGAATCCGACTTCAATTCCGAGGTTTTGCGCCGGTTACGCAGGGGCTTTTCCGCATGCCCCTGTTCTCGGCGCATAGGGTGCATGCGTTAATGATAATCGGGATTTACCGGAGGAAGGGCCTCAGCCGCCAACGGATCCTTGCTGCATATTCCCGATAGCCGTCCGGTTTCGCCTGAAGTGTGGAATCTTCCAGGCCCGTTCGTATCCCCGTCAGTATCGTGAAAACAAAGCCGACCAAAAGGGCGGCAAAGGATCCGAGCAGAGTTGGAGCCGCCGGTTTATATAAAATGGATCGGGCATACCCCGGGCGACGCACCCATCGGCAGGACCCATTAGGAATCACATAGGGACCGCGGTCGGATTGAAACCTCGCATGGCTGAAAAAAATGATTGGTGCGAATGGCCTGGATTATAAGCGCACTGCCGGCGTTATCTTATTTTTGCAATAGCGCGAAAAGACGGAACCCGCCGTGCGGGCTGTTGCGGCATATCCTAATTCTCGGAACGCTCCTAGGCTTCCGCGTAATCCGAATCTGCATCCGAGTCGGAAGTTTCCATGCCCATGCGGCGGAGTTTCTCCACAAAAGTCGTTCTTTTCAGGTGCAGAAGGGATGCGGCCTTTTTCTTATTGCCTTTGGCTGCTTCAAGGCTTTGCAAAATCAGTCGCCTTTCCAGATCCGAAACCATCGTATTGAAATTGATGCCCTCCTCGGGAATGCTGATGCTCGGCAGCGACACACTATCGGGAACCACAACTCGCGCCACAACGGGAAAATCCTCCACATCCAGCAACTCCCGGTCTCCGGACAGCGCTACGGCCATTTCGACCGCATTCTCAAGCTGGCGCACATTGCCGGGCCAATCATAGGACATCAGATTTTTCATGGCGTCGTTGGAGACCCGTTTGAGTGCGAGCTTTTGATCGGCACAGTATTTCCGCGTGAAATGCGCCACCAACGACGGCACGTCATCGCGCCGCTGCCGCAGCGGGGGAACCCGAATCGGGATGACATTCAATCGATAATAAAGATCGCTGCGAAATTCCCCTTTTTCCACCTGTTCCAGCAAGTCCCCGTTTGTGGCCGCGACAATGCGTACGTCCACTTTTATCGTCGTGGCGCTTCCCACTCTCTGGAATTCCCGTTCCTGCAATACGCGCAGAAGCTTCACTTGAAGATCCATGGGCATATTGGAAACTTCATCCAGAAACAGCGTTCCGTGATTGGCCTGTTCAAACCGCCCGATTCTATGCTGATGCGCATTGGTAAAGGCGCCCTTCACGTGGCCGAATAGTTCGTCTTCAAGAAGATTGGAGGGAATGGCGCCACAGTTCACCGAGACCAGAGGCTGGTCTTTGCGCGGGCTGTTATAGTGAATGGCGCGCGCTATCAGTTCCTTCCCGGTTCCGGTTTCGCCTTCGATGAGAACGGTGCTGGTCTTCTGGGACACAACGCCAATAAGACGGTAAATATTCTGCATCGCCGCACTGTTGCCCACCAGATTGGAGAACTGATATTTTTCCTGCAATTCATCGCGCAGCATGCGGTTTTCCGATTTGAGCTGCTGTTCCTCAAGCCCTTTTTCCACCCGCATGACCAGCTCCGCAAGCTGAAAGGGTTTGGGCAGGTAATCGTAGGCTCCTCGACGAATCGCATCCACGGCCGACTGAATGTTGCCGAATCCCGTCATAACAATCACAATCGTTTCGGGAAAAAGAGAAAGAGCCTCCTCAAGAATGGCTTCTCCCGTTAATCCCGGCATGCGAAGGTCGGTGATTATCACGTTGTAAGGATACTGGCGCAGCATCGAAAGCGCAGTCTTTCCATCTGCGGCTTCGTCAACCTCGAAATCGGCATTTTCAAGAGCCCTGCGCACGACCTCGCGCATGTAATCTTCGTCATCAACGACAAGGATTTTTGCATCCCTTTTTGGGTTCATAGTTCACTCGAACGCTAGGATTTAATTGTGTCAAATTTTTGTTTCCCGGATCGTGCCGGATTTGGGGAATTAACATAAATCACATGATTCACACATGTCAACGAAAATTTTCAAAACAAAAAATGTCAAATTTGTGTCACAGATCACGGATATGAAAAAAATTTGAGAGGGTTGTCTACTTGCATAAAGAACTCAAGTCGATAAAGGCATTCTATGGGGCATAGTAATATTCGGGCACTGATTGTAGATGATGATGCCGATCTGCGAGCGGCTCTTACGGATTACATCTCTCAGATGGATGTGACTGTTCGGACTGCCGGGAGCGTTGGGGAAGCGGTTCGCATCATTCATGCCGAGCCGGCGCCGTTCGATCTGATACTGACGGACCTGAAAATCCCCGGGGGCAGCGGCATGGATGTGCTTAAAGCGTCTCATTCGCGCAGCGCGAGCACGCTGGTTACCATTATTACCGGATACGCGACCATGGAAACGGCTATCGATGCCATTCGACTGGGCGCGCACAACTATATTGCCAAGCCATTTTCGTTGAATGAGTTGGGAGTTCAAGTCCGCAACATGATCGAACGGGTAACCCTGTCGAAAGAGAATGAGCGCCTCTCTCTGAAACTGCAGGAGCTCTATCAGCAGGTAAACCAAATTCAAAACGAGCGGATTGATTTCATGCGCCTGCATAAGGATCTTCATGCACAACTGCAGGAAAATGCTCGAAAGCTGGATCAATTGCTGGCGCTTTTTGCCGTACGTTATGCAGGAGATGCCCCTTCGGCCGCACTCAAACCGAATCCGGTTGGATAAGCGGCAGAGTGCTTTGGGGGGGCTCAGCCGGCAGATTCGTTTGGCGTCAAACCTCAAAAAACGAATGTCAACATATTGACTGGAATCCCCGATCCTTGCGACTTTCCTTCCCTTTCAAATTTCCCTTAATTCCTTATTATTGCTGAAAACAAAACACATAGGGCCATCTTTTCCCGGAATGCCTTCTATGGCATGGGGATTGCCTCCTCCCCTCTGGAATTTCGTGTCGGGAATTCCCGGAATCAGTGGTTGCGCGTATCCGAAAGGCAATTGGCAGGAGATGTTCTATGACGGTGGAACCGGACAGAATCGATTTTTCGGCTGCTGCTCTCCCGCCGAATAGTATCCCGATCCTCAGTAAATCGGAGGCGACTGAAACGGGCCTGCTGCTCCAAGCCTTCGAAATGTTCACGCAGGCCTCCAATTCACTGGAATCGGTTTTCGAGCAGCTTCAGGCGCGTGTGCAAAGGCTCACGGAGGAAATAGAGGCCAAGAATGCAGAGCTGGAGAAGAGTCTCCGGGAAAAAGAGGAAGCGCAGAGATATCTCCGGACGATTCTAGAAAGGCTCCCCTGTGGAGTATTCGTGCTGGATGGAAGCGGCACTGTGACGCTCTGCAATCCGATGGCATCCGAAGTGCTCGAACAATTCCAATGCATTTCCCCAGGAGATCAGAGCCAACAGTACCTGGCCTCGGAAATACGGAATTCTCTTACTGCGGCAGGAGCGGCAGAAGAGTGTAAGGGAGAAGTAGAGATACCATTTATAAATGGCGATCAAAAAAGATTTATATCTACTTCATGGACCCCTCTGTCTGACGTTGCCGGCACAAAAACCGGCACGCTCCACATCATACGGGACATCACGGAGGTTAAGACACTCCAGGAGCAAAGCAAGCGCATTGAGCGGCTGTCCGCCATGGGGGAAATGGCGGCCGAACTCGCGCACGAAATACGAAACCCGCTGGGCAGCATTGAGCTGTTTTCATCGTTGCTGGCGAAGGATCTGACCGGAGACCTGAAGCGCTGGGCGGAGAGCATCCGCGTCGGAATACGTTCCCTGAATACGATTGTCTCCAACATGCTTCACTTTGCCAACCCGTTATCTCCTGTTTTTGAAAGCGTGAATATGCACGAAATCATCGAGGAGATAGTTCAGTTTTCCGACCCGGTCCGGAACCAGCGCGAAGTTCAGGTTGATACGCAGCTGCGTGCCGAGGATCCCGTCATCTTGGGGGATGCGGAACTCCTCAAACAAATGCTGCTTAATCTGATTTTTAATGCAATGAAAGCGATGCCGGCCAGGGGATCGCTGATTATTTCTACCAGAAATATCCGGGGAAGGATTAAAAAGCAGCGACAGCGCTGCCTGAAGTTGAGAATCAGGGATACCGGCATCGGCATACCTCCGGAGAATTTAAAACGCATATTTGATCCGTTCTTTACCACAAACAGGAACGGTACAGGTCTGGGCCTCTCGGTTGTTCACCAGATTGTGGAAATGCACTCGGGAACCATCCAGGTCTCGAGCAAAGTAAACCGGGGAACTGCTTTCAC
>CAZLHW010000194.1:0-939 GCA_964559085.1 uncultured Acidobacteriota bacterium
TGCGGCATGGCATCCGCAGCGTTCAAGATAATGTTCAAGACCACCTGACGCATCTGATCCGCATCGGCAAGAACGGCTGGAAGTCGGGAGTCCAAATCTGCATGGATGGTGATGTTCTGAAAAGAGGCTTGATTGCGGACAAGCGTTATCACGTCTGTTGCCACCTTATTCAGATCCAGCCTCTGCTTTTGAGGCTTGGTCTGCCGTGCAAAGTCCAGCAGTCCTTTTACAATTTTGCGGCACCGGAGCGTTTCATCAACGACAGTCTGGAGATCGTCTCTGCGCGGATCCCCCGGAGGCAGATCCGCCAGCATCAGGCTGGTATTGGTGAGCACGCAGGTGAGGGGATTATTGATTTCGTGGGCGACTCCCGCAGCCAGCTTGCCGACTCCAGCCAGCTTCTCCGATTGGATCAGGTGCGCCTGCATGGCTTTGCCCTCGGCGGTTCGCTGTTCCACCTTGCGCTCCAGCGTCTCTGCGAAATCTCTAAGTTCCTGATGCGCGCGCACGAGTTCCGAAACCATGTGATTGAAATTATTAGCCAGAAAGCCCGTCTCATCGTCCGATGTAATCTCGACCTTCTGTGAGTAGTCGCCTTCAGCAATTCTTTTTGCGGCCTCGGCCATCGCGCGAATGGGTCGCGAAATCTTATTGGCAACCATTATGGCGATGCCGCTGGCCAGCCCCATGGCCAGCAGCGTAATGCCGAAATACATATACAGGTTCTTATACAGGATATCCCGGTAGGGCCTTTCGAGCGTGCCCACGTACAACATGCCGATGGTGTCGCCGTTCAGGTCGCGAATTGGAGTGTAGGCGGAGATATACCAGTCATTCACTACAAAGGCCCGACCGCGCCATGTGTCGTTGCGCTTCAGGACGGCAACGGCCACATCCGCGGATACCCTGGTTGTAATAGCCCGGCTGCCGTCGGCATTG
>CAZLHW010000194.1:949-7255 GCA_964559085.1 uncultured Acidobacteriota bacterium
GATTCTGCTTTGAAAACCGTTTTGCGGATCTTGGCGACGATTTCCTAGTTGCGGGTCAATAGCTTCCGGCCGAGCAGGATGCCGACGAAACGTCCTCCTGCCGTGAAGACGGGCGCCGCTCCCTTCAACAGCATCCCGGACGTGGTCTTAGTTTTGTCCGACGGTTCCGCCATACGCGTATACGTGATGTCCATCAGCGCCTGATCCGCAAGCTTTTTCGATTCCTTGAGGAGTTCTTCGCGCGGGACGATGCCGGTGCTTGAGACGGGGTTTTTGTTCCGGCGCACAAAGGCTACAAAAGGATCCCGGCTTTGATCGTCGCCGACAAGCGCCGGGTTGGCGGTTCGGTAGAAAACCCTCCCGGACGCATCCGTTAATGTGAGAATATCCAGCCTTTCGGCATTTCGTATTCTTTCCATTTCGGCATCCAGGCCCCTGGAGTCTCCCCGCTCAAGTGCGCCATAAACAATCATCCGGGTGGCATGGATGCGCAGCGAGTCTTTGAGACGTTCGGCGTAATTGCTGTAGATCTCCTTTGCCGATTCCAGGTTCGCCGTGACGCGAACCTGCGCCTGCTCGTAAATCTGCTGCCGAATCATCATGACGCCGGCGACGGCCGTCACAATGGATGGAATGAGGATGGCAACCGTAAAACTCTTAATCAGCCGGGCTTTGATACTCGATCGTATTACCGCTTTTTCGGCAGCCATGGGATGCATTCATTCGAGATTCGAGATTTGAGATTCATAATTAAGCTATCGATGCCGGGGTCTATGCCGCCAAAAGGGAATGTCTTAATCTCGAATTTCAAATCACGAATCTCGAATTTCTTCAAGGATAAGGTTGACTGCTTCGTTCATCCCCCTGCGCGCCGCCTCGGTCAGCGATTCCCCGAAGGTGAGGGCGTCTTCCGCCTGAATGCCAAAGACGGTAACGGTTGCCGGCATTTCCAGTCCGAGCTTGCGGCCCAGTTCAAGGACGGTCGGAAAGTCGATATCGTGTACCGACCGCAGCCTGAGAGACGTATGCAGATCCTCCGGCTCAATGCGAATTACGGTCCCGGATTTTAATCCGGCGAATTGAATGGAGTCTACAAGAATGCCCCGCGCCCATCCGGCGATCAATTCCATGAGGGCAAAGCCGCCGACTTCGGTTGCCACGATATCGACACTATTTCTCAGGCCCGATCCTTCAAGGCGGCGCCGAAGCTCGCGAACCGCATAGATCCCCACTCCGTCATCCGTCAGTATGGAATTGCCCAGGCCGATAATGCGAATAATCATTGAATACGCTCATCCCAGCCTGCTCTCGCGGTGGATTACCTCGCCGTCGGCGTTTATCACCTGAATCACCAGCGGCATTTCACCGGGCAGAGAGTGCGTGGCGCACGAGAGACAGGGATCGTAGAGCCGGAACGCCATTTCCACCATATTCAAAAGCCCCTGACCAATCTCCTTGCCGGGCTGAATTACTTTCTGTGCGGCGCGTTTGATGGATATTGAAATGGGAGCATTGTTATTGGTGGTGCCGACAATGAGATTGGCCTTGGTTACGATACCGTTTTTGTCGGTCTGGTAATGATGGGTAAGAATTCCGCGCATTGCTTCCACGATCCCGACGCCTTCTTCCGGCGTTGCCGTGGGAAGCGTTCGGATTTCGGGTGACGCGACCTCGGGATCCTGTGCGAGTTCCAGAAGCCTTTCCGCCGAGTAAAGAAGCTCGATCAGTCGAGCCCAGTGTGTTGCTAGAAGTTTCTTAACCGGTTTGCCGCCGAGAGCGGCATACATTTTTTCATATTCTTCCTGGGCCAGCGGCGTGGCCATTCCGTCCGCGGCGTTCAGCCTGGAAAGCGGCGTTGCCATGTAAACGCCGGAGGACGGCCCGTCTACAAATCCCTGCCACCCGATCTGTTTCAGGTACGGGAACTTCAGGTAGCTGTATTTCTCGACACGCTCGGAGATATAATTGAGATAGTCGTGTGCTTTATACCGGAAGACTTCTTTTCCTTTCTGGTCGACCACACGGGCGTCGCCGTCGTAGAAGTTCACGCAGTTTTTCGAATCAACTGTTCCAATCCAGTAGCAGTCCATTTCGTAGGTGTCGGACAGGATAAGGTCAAGGTACGCCTGGTTTTTCAGTACAACATCCTCGAAAAGTTTCAGGGAGAACTTCGAAAATTCCACCAGCGTTTTGGCTTTTTCGATAATCTCCTGCCTTTGTTCCTCCGTAATCCCCTTGGATACGCCACCAGGAAGCGTCCAGACAGGATGGGTGGATCTCCCGCCGATTACTATTTGCAGGTCCTGGGCAATTGCCCGGCTCTTTATGACTTCGCTCGCCACCGGCACGCCCACTTTCTCAACGATCCCCAGGATATTCCGTTTGGCCGGATCCGCATCCGGACCCACGACAAAATCTGCGGCTGCAAGGGCATAAAAATGGGCGATGTGGCTGTGCACAAAAGCCGCCGCATTGTACATCTCTCGAAGCTTTTTGGCCGTGGGCGGCGGATCGACTTTATAAACGGCATCCACCGCTTTGCCGGAGGCGAGGTGGTGGGAGGCCGGACAAACGCCGCAAATGCGCGTTACGATGCGCGGGATCTCCTCGATGGGCATTCCTTCAACAAATTTCTCAAACCCGCGCAATTCCGGCACCTGGAAGTAGGCATTGGCCACACTTCCATCCTCGGCAAGAAAAATGTCAATCTTTCCATGGCCCTCGAGCCTTGTTATGGGATCAATGGATATGCGTTTCATAGTACCTTCCTTCTGATTAGGGATGCCGGAATTCCGAATCGGTTGAAGCTCCGGAGGGAATCGGGGATCTGATCGATGATCTGCTGCACCTCCGCCTCCTCTTTTGCGTCAATGACGGAGGCTATGGCCGATATAGCCTTAGCCCCCATGTCCACAACGCCGTCGGGAGGACCGAAACAGCCGCGACAGGGGACTCCGGACGTCATGCAGCGCGCATCGCAGCCGCCGCGCGCGCCCGGCCCGAGGCAGAGAACTCCCTGCTCAAGGACACAGATTTCCGGATCGGGCTGTGCGGTTGCAATCCGCTTGAACGCCTTGATCTTCTTTTCCTGCTTCTTGCGCGGGCACTCGTCGCATTGGGTTTTTTCGGATGCGCCGATCACAGCGCCTTTGGGCGGAAGCTGCCCCCCGACGATGGTCTCTACGACATTCCAGATCTGCTTGGGAGTCGGCGGACATCCCGGTATGTAATAGTCGACATCCACAACCTGATTCAGTGTCAGAACCGTGTTGTAGAATTCCGGAATGGTCAGATCCCCTTCCGGCGCTGCGGTTTTCGGTTGAGGCTCCGCCTTTTCAGCATTGGCCGTCGACGGCGCCTCGTGGTAGACGCGCTGAAAGATCTCGTCCTTTGTGAACAAATTCGCCAGGCCCGGAATCCCGCCGATATGGGCGCACGATCCGAATGCCACAAGCGTCTTCGATTTGGCCCGCAGGAGATGCGCGAGATGCTCGTTTTCCGAAGTGCGTACCGCCCCATTGAAAAGAGTTACGTCAATATTCCCGTCCGGCATCGCCTCGACGTCGCTATACTTGAAATCCGTCGCAATCGGCCAGAACACAATGTCGGCCGCAGCCGCAAGATCCAGTATTTTTTCATGCACGTCGAGGATGGCCACGTCGCATCCTCCACAGGAAGCCGCCCAATAGGCCGCCAGCTTTAGTTTTGCCATCCTTCCCTCCGCATTCAGGTTTCCCGTTTCGGGTTTCAGGTTTCCGCTTTGAATGACTGAGCCCGAGATCGCGTTTGGTTTTTGCTATGCTGCTGAAATTCTTTTCCTGGCCGCCGGCTTGATTTTGGTCGGCCCCAGTTTCCGTACATCTTCAGTGATCTGGTTCACCACCTGGGCCCAGCGATCTCCTTCGCCGGCCGATACCCATTCCAGCCGGAAGCGCTCCGGCTCGATGCCGTAATCGGCCAGCATGCGTTTCAAAAGAGCCATCCGGCGGATGGTCTTGTAGTTTCCCTCAATGTAATGGCAGTCGCCGGGGTGGCATCCTGCAACAAGCACCCCGTCGGCGCCGTCCGCAAAGGCTTTAAGTATGAACGTCGGATCGACGCGCCCGGAGCACATCACCCGTATGACCCGGACGTTGGGCGAATATTTGATTCTGGAGGTGCCGGCCAGATCTGCGCCGGTATAGGAGCACCAGTTGCACAAAATGCCGACAATTTTAGGTTCGAACGTCATACAGCACCCCTTCTATTTCTGAGAACAACTGCTCGTCGGTGAAGTGCCGCGCCGTAATGGCGCCGCTCGGACAGGCCGCGGCGCAGGTGCCGCAGCCTTTGCACAGCACGTCGTTAATGACGGTGACATGTTTCTCCTCATCGAAGCTGATGGCCGACAGGGAGCAGAGCGTGTTGCAGATTCTGCAGCCGGAGCACTTGTCCGGATCCACGACACTTGTCGCCGATTCGACTTCGATTTCCCCCCTGGAAATGAGAGATTGAACCGCCGAAGCCGCCGCTCCGGCCTGCGCAACCGTGTCGGGGATATCCTTGGGGCCCTGGCAGGCTCCCGCAACGAAAATGCCGTCTGTGGCGGTGGAAACCGGGGCCAGTTTCGGATGCCGCTCCGTGAAAAATCCATTGCCGCAGCTTATGTTGAAAGCGCGCGCGACATCCGTGGCATCCGCCGCCGGCTCCAGCCCGGTTGCCAGGATTACCATATCCACCGGTATGCGCCGCACCTGGCCGATCAGAGTGTCTTCCACACGGATGATCAGCTTGCCGACCTCCGTTTCGTTGAAGGGGAAATCCGTAACGGCGGCTGCGCGCCCGCGTATAAACCGCACTTCTTCCTCAAGCAGGCGATGATAAAACTCTTCATATCCTTTTCCGAAACAGCGCATGTCGATGTAGAAGTTGTAAACGTCCGCCCCGGTTTTTTCTTTGATCAGGTGCGCGAATTTCAATGCATACATGCAGCAGACGCGGGAGCAATATTTGTTGTTGCGTTCGTCCCGGCTCCCGACGCAGTGGATGATGCCCACGCTGCGGGGAGCCTTCCCGTTTTTCAACAGGATCTGCCCGCCTGTCGGGCCCGAGGCACTGTTCATTTTTTCAAATTCCAGGCCGGTCAGCACATTCGGGAATTTGCCGTATCCGTATTCCTGGATTTTAGCGGCATCGAACTGCCGGAATCCGGTCGACAGAATCACGGCCCCGACTTCGACCGTCTCCGTTGTGTCCTGCTGCGTATGATCAATGGCCTTGACCTCGCAGACCTTTTCGCAGACTTTGCAGCCCTGGGTTTTGAAATGAATGCACGAGTCGCGGTCGATTACGGGCTGATGCGGAACCGCCTGCATGAAGGGGATGTGGATGGGCGTAAGGGGGCCGAGCGGCAGCGCTTCGCGGATCAGCGCTTCATCGTTTTCAATCTTAATCGCTCCGGTCGGGCAGACATAGGCGCAGGCGCCGCAGGCGATGCATTTTCCCGAAGTCTCGCCATAGGCTGTGGAGACCTCACGCGTGGCGCCGCGGTTAAAGAACCCGAGAACATTGGCTCCGACAATGTCGGAGCAGACCCGCACGCATAATCCGCACAGAATGCAATCGTCGTCCCCGCGGCCGAAGCGGGGCTCCGTTATGCCGTACTCCGCGGCCAGATCCTCGATGACCTTAACGTGCCCGCACCGCGCCATCATCCATTCGAGTATCAGCTTGCGGTCGCGGCGGACTCTGGGGGAATTCGTCAGAACTTCGATGCCGTTGGTTGCGGGATAATTGCAGGCGGTGACCATACGGACACGCCTGCCCGATCGCACCTCCACGGTACAGATGCGGCAGACGCCGTATGGCTCCAGAAGCGGGTGATGGCACAGCGTCGGGATTTTGATCCCGAGTTTCTGTGCGATGTTGAGGATCGGCGTCCGGTCCTCGGCTTCGGTCTCGATGCCGTCGATGGTAACTTTGATAATTTTCATGCTGCATAGCTCCTGGGGACCTTGTGAATCGCTTCACGTTTGCATGCCTCAATACAGGCGCCGCACTTGACGCATTTTGCCTTGTCTATCGTGTGGGTTTTCTTGACTTCACCCGAGATGGCCTGCACCGAGCAGCCTCGGAAACAGGCATGGCATCCGTCGCACTTTTCCGGGTCGATCGCATATTCAATCAGATCCTTGCAGACTCCGCCGGGACAGCGGTGTTCTTTGATATGGGCTTCGTACTCGCTTTTAAAGTAGCGGATTGTGGAAAGTACCGGGTTGGGAGCCGATGTGCCGAGTGCGCAAAGACAGCAATCCTGCATAACCTCCG
>CAZLHW010000195.1:0-3837 GCA_964559085.1 uncultured Acidobacteriota bacterium
GATTATGCTCGTGAAACAAACCATAGTCCTTCATTACCACGAAATAAATCTTAAGGGAAAAAACCGGGGCTGGTTCGAAAGCCATCTTCACCAAAATGTTTTGTCCATACTCAAAGGCTTGCCCTACGAGGGGACGCAGCGTTTTGCCGGGCGGCTGCTGGTAAAGCTTGGCCCGGAGTCGCCTGTCGAGGAGATAACCCGAAGACTCCGGATGGTTTTTGGCATTGCCAACTTCGCCGTAGCATGGGATCTCGCGGCCGATATGGACGCCATTCGTGCCGGATTGTCGGAACTGATTCCCACGCTCTCCTTTTCCTCATTCAAAATCGATGCCCGGCGCGGAACGAAAGACTTTCCGCTGGATTCCCAACAGCTGAATCAGCAACTGGGCGGATTTGTCCAGGACCTCACGCGTGCGACAGTCCGCATGGAAAACCCCGACGCCGTTTTTTATATCGAAATCGTGGGCAACCGGGCCTTTCTCTATCTTTCGAAAATACCCGGCGCCGGCGGTCTGCCGTCGGGGACCGGCGGAAAAACACTCTGTCTCATTTCAGGAGGCATCGATTCCCCCGTGGCCGCGTATCGCATGATGCGGCGCGGCTGCTGCGTGAACTACATCCATTTTCACAGCTATCCCGATACAACCGCAGAATCCCAGGAAAAAGTCCGCAGGCTTCTGCAGATCCTTGCCCGCTACCAACTGGAATCGCACCTTTACATGATTCCGTTCGCGGAGCTGCAGCGCGAAATTGTCGCCTACACCCCGGAGCCGCTGCGCGTCGTTCTCTATCGGCGGTTTATGATGCGAATTGCACAGGCCATTGCACAGAAAGAAAAAGCGGCGGCCCTCATTACGGGCGATAGCCTGGGACAGGTGGCAAGCCAGACGCTTGAGAATATCCGAACCATTTCCGCGGCGGCCTCGCTTCCCATCCTCCGGCCTTTGATTGGAGAAGATAAGGAAGAAATCATACGAACCGCCAGAGAAATAGGAACCTACCCGGTCAGCATCCTGGCGGATCAGGACTGCTGTTCCCTGTTCGTCCCAAGGCATCCGGAGACCATGGCGCGCATTGAACAGGCCGAACGCGCAGATCAGGAATTAGACGTGCCTAGGCTTATCCAGACAGCTTTGGCTGGATCCAGAAGAGAGGAGGTTGCACGGGACTTTTCCGCGTCACCGATCTGTGAGCTGAGACCATGCGCGAAAACAGACTGCAGGAGAGAATCCGGATAGTTCAGGGCGATATTACCCGCATGCAGGTGGATGCGATTGTCAATGCCGCCAACAAAAGCCTGCTGGGAGGCGGTGGTGTGGACGGGGCCATCCACCGCGCCGCCGGCCCGCGCCTCCTTGAAGAATGCCGCCGGCTCGGCGGATGTGAAACCGGTGCCGCCAAACTGACGCAAGGCTATGATTTGCCCGCAAAATGGGTGATCCATACAGTTGGACCTGTTTGGCGGGGCGGCGCGCACGAAGAAGACCGCTTGCTGGCCGCCTGCTACCGCAACTGCCTTCTATTGGCACAGCAAAAAAACATCCGGTCCATAGCCTTTCCTGCAATCAGCACCGGAGTTTACGGCTTTCCTGTCGCCAGAGCAGCCCGGATAGCCCTTTCTGAGGTCCAAAAACACTGCCTGCAGAATCCTGTGCCCGAAAAAGTGACTCTTGTCTGTTTCGACGCCCACACCTATCAGACTTACATGGAGCTTCTCGGACCCTAGGAGCGTGCCCGAGGCTTTTCTTCTTCATCTGCGTCGACAAAATCAAAAATGTCCGACTGGGCGCTGTACAATCAATGCTTTTTTGATATACTCAATCGCATTAGTCTAGATTAGCCGCTAGGGAGACTCCAAAGGAAGGGTAAAAGCATGGATCCAAGCCAACATCACTATCGCCTCGAAACCCTGGCATTGCATGCCGGACAAGAGCCGGATCCGGCGACAATGGCCTGTGCTGTTCCGATTTATGCAACCAGCAGCTATGTCTTCAAGAGCACGGAACATGCTGCCGATCTGTTTGCGCTAAAAGAATTTGGCAATATTTACTCGCGCCTGATGAACCCGACAAATGACGTTCTTGAAAAACGGCTGACCGCCTTGGAAGGCGGCGCAGGCGCCCTTGCCTTTGCGAGCGGGCAGGCGGCGATTACGGCCGCCATCCTCACTCTGGCGCATTCCGGCCAGAATTTCATTTCATCGACAAGTCTGTATGGTGGAACTTGGACTCTCTTTACCCAGACCTTTAAAAAGCTTGGCGTCGAAGTGCGCTTTTTCAACCCGGATCAACCGGAACAAATCGAAGCGCTTGTCGATGAAAACACGCGCCTGGTCTATCTGGAATCCATCGGGAATCCCAAAAACGACATTCCGGATTTCCGGAAGATTTCAAATACTTGCCACAAATGCGGACTGCCGGTTGTTATAGACAACACCGCATTGACTCCAGCCCTATTCCGCCCCGTCGAACACGGAGCCGATATCGTAGTATATTCCACCACCAAATTCATTGGCGGACACGGAGTGCATGTGGGAGGCGCCGTTGTAGACTGTGGGACGTTCCCTTGGGCGGAAAATCCGGCAAAATGGCCCGAATTCACGGCCCCGGATAGCGCCTACCACGGATTGATTTTTGCGGAGGCGTTCAAACCCTTCGGCAATATCGCGTATATCGCGCACATCCGCACACACTGGCTTCGGGACACGGGCGCCTGCATGAGCCCCTTTGCCGCATTTCTTTTTCTACTCGGACTTGAGACATTGCCTGTTCGGATCGAGCGACATGTGCGCAATGCGACGGCACTGGCGCAATGGCTGGAAGAACATCCCGCGGTACGTTGGGTGAACTATCCGGGACTTAAGAGTCACCGGCACTACAGCCTGTCGCAGCGCTACCTGCCGCACGGCGCCGGCGCCATACTGGGATTCGGCATTCGCGGCGGGCGCGAGGCGGGGATTCGGTTTATTGAAAATGTGCGGCTGGCGCGTCATCTGGCCAACATCGGCGATGCGAAAACGCTTGTGATTCATCCCGCTTCCACCACGCACTCTCAGCTTTCGGAGAAGGAGCAAGCAGAGGCCGGAGTGTCTCAGGAATTCATCCGCGTCTCCGTGGGTATCGAGGCATTCGAGGACATCCAGCAAGACTTCGATCAGGCTTTGAGAGCATCTCAGTTTGGGTAAATCCAAAAAGGGCCCTGTTCCCAATGACTGCAATAGAGTATCCAAACAGTGACAGCATGCGCTCTTCAAAACCGCTCCGTCACTCGTTCTTCTGCACCTTCAACGAACCGTTGCCGCTGGAACTTGGCGGAGAGCTTCCGGAAATAACCGTCGCTTATGAAACCTACGGCCGATTAAACGATGCCAAAGACAATGCCATCCTGATCTGCCACGCGCTGAGCGGCGATTCTCACGTGGCGCGCCATGATCCTGATGATGATGCGGGATGGTGGGATATCGCCGTCGGCCCCGGAAAAGCAATTGATACCAATCGCTATTTTGTCATCTGTCCCAATGCGATCGGCGGTTGCCGCGGCACAACCGGACCCAACGACCGGAATCCCGCAACCGGCAGGCGGTACGGTGCCGACTTTCCCACCATTACAGCCGGGGACATTGTGGAGGCACAGCGCAGGCTTCTGGACATTCTTAATATCCCGCGGCTTCTGGCGGTGATCGGAGGGTCTATGGGTGGTCATCAGGCGTTAACATGGGCCATCCGTTATCCGGAACGGGTGGCCGGCGCGGTCGTGCTCGCATCCAGTGCCCGACTGACGCCGCAGGCGCTGGCGTTCGATGTTGTGGGACGCAACGCCATTCGCCGCGATCCCG
>CAZLHW010000195.1:3847-7255 GCA_964559085.1 uncultured Acidobacteriota bacterium
CGGACAATATTTGGAGAAAAACACCGTGCCGGCAACCGGTCTTGCCATTGCGCGCATGCTCGGACACATCACCTACCTCTCACCGGAATCGATGATGGAGAAATTCGGCGCCGATCGGTTGCAGCCTCGGGATGTTGCCACTGAATTTGAGAAACAGTTCAGCATCGGCTCCTATCTCGCCTATCAGGGAGACAAGTTTGTCGAGCGTTTTGACGCCAACAGCTACATTAAGCTATCGCTCGCCCTGGATCTTTTTGACTTGGGAAAAACCACTGAAGAGATTGCGGCCAGGGTCCGGCCTTCCCAATGCCGTTGGCTGATCGTCAGCTTTACCAGCGACTGGCTGTTCCCTCCCGAGCAATCCCAGCAACTGGTCCACGCGCTTCTCGCCATGGGCAAGCCGGTCAGCTATTGCAATGTCGCCAGCAAGTGCGGGCACGACGCATTCCTGCTTCCCGACGATCTGCCGATGTACGGGGGCCTGATGAGCGCTTTTTTAAAAAATATCCAGGATGGAGATCCGCAGCACACTGACGCGGATGACCCTGAAACACAGGCGCCTGCCAGCATTTTCGGGGCGCATCGCACTCCCCGGCTGGATTATGATCAAATCACCGGGCTCATTGAGCCGGACTCCAGCGTACTGGATTTGGGTTGCGGCAGAGGTTCTCTGCTCGTCAAACTGCGCGCGAACGGGAATAGGAAACTCATGGGGCTTGAGTTGAATGAAAAGGATGTGCTCACCTGCCTGCAGCGTGGATTGGATGTGGTTCAAGCAGACCTGAACTCCGGCCTTGCGCCGTTTTCGGACGGCCAGTTCGATTACGTCGTGCTGTCGCACACCCTGCAGGCCGTTCTCGATGTGGAGCGTCTTATCCGGGAAATGCTCCGCGTCGGCCGCCGCTCCATTGTGAGTTTCCCCAATTTCGCCTATCACAAGCTCCGGAAAATGCTGGCGGAAGAGGGCAAATCGCCTGTATCCTTCGGGCTGTTACGGCACGCCTGGTTCAACACACCGAATATCCGTTTTTTTACCATAGCGGATTTTGAGTCTTTCTGTCAGGAGCGCCGGATCCTGGTTCACAAACGGATTGCACTGGACACCGAAGAGGGCCGGGTTATCCATGAAAACGCCAATCTTCTTGCGGATATGGCCATTTTTGTCATCAGCAATAATCAAAGAGAGGAGGCGGAATGATTTCCCAAAAGTGCCAATACGCGATCCGCGCACTGTTCGAACTTGCGCGACGAAACGGCAACGATCCGGTAAAAATTGGGGAAATCGCCCGGGTTCAATCCATTCCGGTCCGTTTTCTCGAGGTCATTCTGAACCAGCTTAGACAAGCAGGATTTGTCCAATCCCGCCGCGGTGCGGGAGGGGGATATCTTCTTGCGCGACAGCCGGACGCAATAACAATCGGAGAGATCCTTCAGTTTATGGAGGGTCCTCTGACCCCCGTAGCCTGCATGGCGGAAAAGGATAGAGCCGGGTGCCCGCTGCGTGAAAACTGTGCCTTTATGGGACTGTGGAAGCGTGCGGAGAAGGCCGCTTCGGATGTCTACAATCAGACAAGCCTCAAGGACCTGGTCGATGAACAGAACGCTCTGCAACAGAACGCTCTCTCCTTTTCGATTTAGGAGCGTGAGCGCTAATTGCTCTGTTCAACCAAGTTCCGAACCGGAATGCGGTTCTGCATGATCAGACGGCGTATTTCCCCCGGCTTCAGGCGTATTATCGGTCGCAGCCGGCGTCTCTTTTTCAGGGTGCGCGGGATCATCCGCAAAGCGGCGCAATCAGCCCGCAGTATGGTCGCCGCCAGCCGCAATTTGTTCCAAATCCCCGGAAAACGCACCAGTTCTCCCCGCTCTCCCGCAGCCGCAAATATTCCGGCTGCGAGCCTTGCCGCGAAGTAGAATGGATTCAAAAGAAGCAGGCTAACGGGAAACAGTTTCACAGCCAGCAGAATACGGTTTCTTTCAATCAGAAAAATGCGCTCGATGGATCCCGTTTTCATCGTTCCGCCCCTGTGGTGGCGCACAACGGCATTCGGCATGTAGAGGCATCGCCAGCCGGCCATTCGTCCCCGCAGGCCAAGCTCCGCGTCATCGCCGAATGCAAACAAATCCTCGTCAAATCCTCCAATCAGCTCCAGCATTTCCGCCCGGTACATCGCCGCGCAACCATCCGGCCAGAGGCATTCTTCAATCCGGTCATACTGCCCCTGGTCCAGCGCGCCCGTTCCACGGCCTCTGTTCTGGCCATCCGGATAGATTAGATGCCCAACCTTGTCAATGCGCCGGGGATTCTCGTAAACCACGACCTTTGCGGCAGCCATGCCGATATCGGGAGCCACGTCAAAGGCCTTTCGCAGTGCAGCCAGAAATCCCGGAACTACTTCCGTGTCGTTATTGAGAACGGCGAGGAATCGGCCGCGCGCGACGGCAAAACCCTGATTGTTGGCAGCGCAGAATCCGTGATTTTTCTTATTCGCAATCAATTGCACATGAAAGTCCGGCCGGGACATAAAATCGGCTCGCACCATTTCCTGCGAACCGTCCTGCGACCCGTTGTCGACGACGATAACCTCAAAATCCGCATTTTCCTGACGCACCAGCGATTCCAGGCAGGCGCGGAGATACTCGCGTCCATTCCAGTTGAGAACCACCACGGAAATGTCCGGATTCATTTCAATTCTTCCCCGCATTGTTCCGGATTCATGGCGAGATGCTTTTGAGGAGGCACTTCTGCAGTATAGGCGAATGCTCCGATTGCGCGATATCTCATGCGGAATTCTGTTGCCCCTTCAGCGATAAACCAAAGCCTTTAGTCAGCGGCTGCGGAGAGGATTATACAGCGGACTCAGACTGCTTAAAAAGGCATTTGCCTTGCAGCTGCCAGGCTTAAAAAAACTTTGCCTCCGCCTTCATGCCACCCCGTTAAAAGGCAATCCGTTGAACCGCTTGGCATATTTTTAAAACCGATACCATATTAGACCAAGGAAACATCGGCCTCCCAATCGCCGACCGTAGACACCGTGAGGCGATACGCAACCACAAGTCAATTCCTGCATCGGATAGACTGGAGAAAAAAATGATTAAGGCTCGAATACGCGCATATTCCGGAGGCTGGGCGGGAACCCTGGGGCACCTTGGAATGAAGGGGCTCCCCTTGAGACGATTCAACGGCCGGCGTTTTCCGCAATATCTTCGATGGATTCTTATTTTGGCGATCCTGGCTGCCCCAGTTCTATATGAAATGAGGACCTCCGCGCTGCAATCCCGGATCCTGTCGAATTTTGCACGCAAGATGTCCTATACGCGTGAAGCTGGGCCGAGTCCCAACATTCTGTTTCCGAAACACGGCCCTTTCGACATACGGGCAGGCTATGCGCGGATCCCCGACTTTGA
>CAZLHW010000196.1:0-7247 GCA_964559085.1 uncultured Acidobacteriota bacterium
GACAAGGATCAAACCCGGCGTTTGCTCCCTTGTTTGAAGGCATGTTAGTCTCATGACTGTTAACCGATGCTCAGCCGCGAATTTAGGGCTGACCTGTCAAAAGGAGGAACCTTGGCCGGACTGAAAGCAAAACCAAAATCTGCGGACACGGAAATTGTCCGGACGACCGTCTGGTCGGCCGGCCCCGGCTGCCACGGCACGTGCGGCGTCCTGGCACATGTCCGCAACGGCAAGCTGACAAAAATTGAGGGAGATCCCGACCATCCCTGGAACCAGGGCCGGCTCTGCGCGCGTTGCCTGGCGATGACCCAGTACATTTATCATCCCGACCGCCTTACGCGCCCTCTGAAACGCGTTGGAGAGCGCGGCGAAGACAAATGGCAGGAAATTTCCTGGGAAGAGGCCTTCGACCTGATTGAAACGCGGATGAAGAAGATCCGCGAGGAATTCGGTCCGCAGAGCGCCGTGTTCAGCATGGGAACCGGCCGCGACATCAGCCCCTGGCTCTGCATGCTCGCCTATGCCTACGGCAGCCCGAATGTCATGTTCGCCCTCAGCGGCAATGCCTGCTACAGTCCGAGAATCGCGGCGGTGGAAACCGTCATGGGCGATTATGTTGTATTCGACGCCGCGCAATGGCTGGAAAAGCGCTACGACGATCCGAAATACACCCTGCCCGAATGCATCGTGATCTGGGGCTACAGTCTTCCAAACACCTGTCCGGACAACATTTTCGGCCATTGGCTCATCGACTTGATGAAACGCGGCGTGGAGATTGTGAGCATTGATCCCAGGCTTACGTGGCTGTCTTCGCGCGCGAAGCATTGGCTGCGGCTCCGCCCCGGCACGGATGGAGCCCTGGCAATGGGATTCCTGAACACGATCCTGAATGAGGACTTATACGACCATGCGTTTGTCGAAAAGTGGACCAATGCGCCTTTCCTGCTTCGCGGCGATACCGGCAAGCTTCTGCGCGAATCGGATCTGACAAAAGACGGCAGCTCCGACAATTTCATCGTTTGGGATACAGAGCGAAACAAGCCCGCAGTCTGGGAATCGGCAAAAGCCGGCTATGCATCGGGCGATCCCAAACCCTCATTAGGCGGGAAATATCCGATCGCCCTTGCCGACGGCTCCACCGTCGAATGCAGAACCGTCTGGGATGCTTTTAGGGAACAGGCCGACGCATATCCGCTGGAGCGCGTTTCGGAAATCACCGGAGTACCGGCAAAAGACATCCGGGCCGCCGCGCGGTTTTTTGCGAAAAGCAAGCCCGCCTCGATCCATTGGGGATTGCCGATCGATTCGACTCCCGGAATCACGCCCACGGCCCAGGCGATTACGGCGCTCTGGTGCCTCACTGGAAATCTGGAAGTGCCCGGAGGAAACAGAGATCTCTGCATCCGGCTGCGCCTGCGACAACAGGGCCGGCAGGACGAGGAAGGCGTCATCCGGCTGGCCTCAAAGGAAGCGGACAGACCCCGCTTCGGCTTCGATAAATACGGCCCCTTCCGAAAATTCATCTGGCGGACCCAGACGGATACCGTCCTTGAGCAGATCTTTTCTGAAAAACCCTACCCGATCAAAGCCCTCTGGATGCAGACCGGGAACCTGATCGCGGGCATTGGGTTCGAGCCGAAGAAGTGGGCGGAGGCTTTCAAAAAGATTGATTTTATCGTCGCCGTTGATTTATTCAAGACGCCCACGACGCAATATGCCGATATCGTTCTCCCCGCCGCCACGTTCCTGGAAAAGGACAGCGTGCGCAGTTGGTGGGTGCCGCTGCAGAGCATCAACAAAGCGGTCACCGTCGACGGCTGCAAACCGGACGTGGAGATCAATTTTGAACTCGCGCGCCGCTTCGATCCGAACCTGCGCTGGAAATCCGTGGAGGACCTTTTCGACTCCATCCTGCAGAACAGCGGCATGAAGTTTAAGGAATTGCAGCAGAAGACATGGGTGATCCCCCCGGAGGGGAATCCAAGCGCGCCCTACCGCCGGCACGAAAAAGGATTGTTGCGCAAGGACGGCAAGCCGGGCTTCGCAACCACTTCGGGAAAGGTGGAACTGTACTCCATTCTTCGCGAGGAATGGGGACTGGAACCGTTGCCGCATTACGAGGAGCCCCCCTTCACGCCGGTCAGCAGGCCGGACCTTGCCAGGGAATATCCATTGATTCTTTCCACCGGGCGGCGCTCGTTCGCGTATTTCAACGCCGAACACCGTATGATCCCATGGCTTCGCGAAATCGATCCGTATCCGACGCTCGAAATACATCCCGAGACCGCTGCAAGCCTGGGCATCAGTGACGGGGAATGGGTGTGGGTTGAAAACTGGCTGGGCAAACAGAAGTTCAAAGCGAAGCGGACAATTGCCGTTCTTCCGCAAATGGTCATGGCGGCTCACGGCAGGTGGTTTCCCGAAGAAAACGGAGCGGAGCCCTCGCTTTTCGGCGCCTGGAAATCAAATATCAATCAGCTGATTCCGATGGGAAGCCAGGGAAAAGATGGTCTCGGCGCCCCGATTAAAAACCTGTTGTGCAAAGTGTATAAAGTTCGGGATGAATAGCATGAAAAATAAGTAGCCGGAATACGGTCTATTGATAGATTATGAATACTGCACCGGATGCCACAGCTGCGAGGTGGCCTGCGCACAGGAATACAGGCACAAACCCGGCGTTCGGGGCATCAAGGTCTTTGAAGTCGAGCAGACCAAACCCGACGGCAGCCTGTATCTGACCTACTTTCCCTTCCCTACCGAAACCTGCATTCTGTGTCCCCATCGGACCCAAGAGGGACTGGAACCGGCATGTGTGAAGCACTGCATGGCCGCCTGCATGAAATTCGGACGCATCGCCGAACTCGCGTCGGAGCTTGGGAAAAAGTCACGAATGGTGCTCTGGGTCCCGTAAAAATTACGAATTACGAGTGACGAATTACGAATTGGACGACTGGGGTTATAATTCGTACTTCGCAAGGGGGACTATGTCGGAACGCCTGGTGCGCTCGAATACACCGTCGGAAATCCAAACGGATACATCGGCCCGGCAGGAGTATGTGCCGCGCATTGCGGAAAACGCGGTTCTGCGTCTTTACTGGATCTGCCTCCTCTGTGTTGTTCTTGCCGTCTTTTCAGCGATATTCCAAAGCCTCATGCAACCGGACCTTATCACCAGAGTGGCAAATCCGGTTGTCTACCTTACATGGGTTTTCGTGCTTCTCTTCACTCTGGCCATCGGTGTAATACGCCATTATCACCTGTTGCCGGCGATGGCCATTATGAATCTCGGCCTCGTGTTCGAAGTGCTTGTTGCGTTCGCCATCTGCCTGGGAGAGACATCCGCGCCTTTGGCCAGAGACGGGTTGATTCTTGGAATTCCCAAGGTGGCTCTCTGGATCGCACTGGTGGGGTTCCTGATTCCGAATGCGCCGAAAATCAAATTGGCGGTAGCCCTGTTGTCCGCGTCCATGTGGCCCCTGGCCTATTTTCTCAATCTTCGCCTTCACGGCTATGAACCGCTGCCGCTGAATCGCCTCATTGTCTGGCTCCATGTCCCGTATATAATGGCTTTCGTTACCTACGCCATAGCCAGACGCATTTATGTAATGGAAGCCGCGGCGCAGAAAGCGCAGGAGCTGGGGTCGTACAGTCTTGTGTCGCGCATCGGTTCGGGCGGCATGGGGGAAGTGTGGCGGGCGCGGCACCGGATGCTGGCGCGCGACGCCGCCATAAAGCTTATCCGCAGCGACCGGACACAGGTGAAGCCGGGGCTGCCGTCGATCTCGGCGCATCGGCGTTTTAAGCGGGAAGCGCAGGCCATAGCGGCGCTCCAATCGCCGCACACCGTATACCTTTTCGATTTCGGGGTCTCGCATGACGGATCCTTTTATTATGTGATGGAATTGCTGGACGGGCTCAGCCTGCAGATGCTGGTGGACAAGTTCGGTCCCCAGCCGGCTTCCAGAACCGTGCATTTTGTGCGCCAGGTGTGTGAATCGCTCGAAGAGGCGCACGCGCGCGGATTGGTGCATCGCGACATCAAACCCAGCAATATTTTCGCCTGCAAGCTCGGGATCACCTATGATTTCGTGAAGGTGCTGGACTTCGGGCTGGTCAAAAACATCTCGCCCGAGGAATCGCTTCATCTGACGGCCGAAGGGACCTCGGCCGGTACGCCGGCCTACATGGCGCCTGAGGTTGCAATGGGCGAAGAGGCCATTGACGGTCGTGTGGACATTTATGCGCTGGGCTGCGTCGCCTATTTTATGCTGACGGGCACCCCCGTCTTCAATGAAAAAACGGCGATGGCAACCGCCCTGGCGCACGTGCAGAAAGAGCCTGTCCCGCCGTCTCAGCGGAGCGAAATGCAAATCCCTGAGCCGCTCGAACAAATCATCCTGAAGTGCCTCGCCAAAAAGCCCGAGGATCGCCCGCAGACGGCCCGGGAACTCTGGTGCCTTCTTTCCGCATGCAATGTGCCGGAGTGGACACAGCAGCAAGCTTCCGAGTGGTGGCAGACTTATCTGCCGGACGCCTCGGAATATCGAATAGCGCGTCAATGCCGGGATGCAACGCCTGTTTCCCGGCCAGGGGAATGATCCGGAGCCGAACCCTTGCCAGATAAGTGGACAACCTACATTGCGATGATGGGCGCCGCGCTGATGCTGGGGCATCAGGTTGCGGGAAAAGCGGTGAGGGATTCCTTTTTCCTATCCAATTATCCCGCGTCGGATCTGCCTAAAGCGGTTATGGCGGCTGCGGCCCTGTCCATCCTGATCGTCCTGGTTTTCGCGCGCCTGATGGGTCGTTTCGGCCCTCTGCGCCTTGTTCCTATCGGCTTTCTTTTAAGTTCGATTCTTCATTTCACCGAATATGTGCATGTAAACCGCCTCCCGGCGCAGTGGTCCCTTGTCATTTACTTTCATATTGTCGCGCTGGGCGCGGTGCTTCTATCCGGTTTCTGGTCGCTTATGGCCGAATTATTTGACCCGAGAGCGGCCAAGCACTTTTTCGGGCGGATTGCGGGATTCGGCACCCTTGGGGGGATTGCCGGCGGGTTGCTGGCAGAGCGCATTGCGGCTCTGTCCTCCGCCACGGCGGTGCTGCTGCTGCTTTCCCTGCTTCATCTGGCCTGTTCGATGATCCTGATGTCCGCGCGGCGCACGGCGCCGCCGCCTCCGCCTTTGCCTGAAAGCGAGATCCTGTCTCCCGTACAGCTGGTGCGTCGGGCGCCTTTGCTGGGAATGATCGCCCTGACCGTGCTTGCAGGCACTTCCTCCGCCGTTATTCTGGACTACCTCTTTAAAGCAGGCGCCAGCAACTCGATCGGAAAGGGGGCCGACCTGCTGCGGTTTTTTGCCGCTTTCTATATCACAACTCAAATTCTTACTTTCCTGGCGCAGACTTTTCTGGCCCGCCCGGCGCTGCAACATCTGGGCATTGGCCGCACCATTTCTTCCCTGCCGATCGGCGTCGGCTTCGGCGCCTTGGGCGCCCTGCTCATACCGGTTTTCCCGATGTTTGCCGCGATCCGATCCGCCGAATTCGTCCTGCGTGGATCTTTGTATCGCTCGGCCTACGAGCTGCTCTTTACACCGGTGGCGCCGGCAGAAAAACGCGCGGCAAAGACTCTGATCGATGTCGGCTGCGACCGGGCCGGGGATGCCCTCGGCGGGGGTATTGTGCAATTGCTCTTATGGACAAGCGCTTCGTTTGCCACATCGGCGCTGCTTGGATTTGCGCTCGCTCTGGCGGCGGCGGGAATATGGATCTGCCTGAAACTCGATGCGGCCTATGCCAAAATCGTACAACAGCGGCTGGTCGACCGCGCCGTCGAATTTGACTTGGCGGAAATTGAGGACACCACCACGCGGAGCGTCTTCCTTCGCGTCCCGCGCGACGCCTCCGCAGCGAAGCCGGCTCCACCCGCTCCGTCCGCCGCGCCGCCCCGCACGAGGGACGCAACGCTCGAGGCCATGCGCGAGCTTCGCTCGGGGGACAGCCGCAGAATTCTTGCCGCAATAAAGGAGATACAGCAGCCCTCGCCCCTCATCGCGGCGCAGCTGCTGCGCCTGCTTGCCTGGGATGACGTCCGGGACGCGATCCAGGAAGCGCTGGAGCGCAATCCGAATCCCATAACCGGGTTGCTGATCGATCATCTCACCAATCAGGAGGTTCCTTTCGGCATCCGGCGCCGGATCCCGAGAATCCTGGCTCGCTGCGACTCGCAACTCGCGGTTTACGGATTGCTTGCCGGCCTCGAAGATAATCGCTTCGAGGTCCGCTTCCAGTGTTCGCGTGCCCTTGATTCCCTGATCCTGCGCCGCCCGGATCTGAAAGTTCCGTCTGAATTGATTTTTGCGGCCGTAGAGCGCGAGCTTAAGGTTGCGCACCCGATTTGGAACTCGCGCCGTCTTCTGGACAAGCGGGAAGAGACGGATAAGAATGCTTTCCTGGATGAAGTGCTCCGCGAACGCGCTGATCAGAGCCTGGAACATATCTTTTCTCTTTTTGCAACCGTTCTGCCGCGCGAGCCGATCAAGATCGCCTTCCGCGTCCTGCACACCGACAATAAAACGCTGCGCGGCCTTGCGGCCGAGTACCTCGACAGTATCTTGCCGGAAAACATCCGCGAGCGTTTATGGACGTTCCCACGAGTCTCTTATGTTTGTTATCGACAAGGAAATCAGCAGGCAGTAGGCAGTCCGCAGGAATCCGCAATTCCGGGAAAAGAGGAACCTCGAAGACCGCTAATAAGTGCCAGGAAAAATATGTAAATTTATTTTGGCGATTTGTTAGCGGTCCTCACGTCTTCGCGGTTTTTTTAACGGCCGGCGAACGACTGCTGCGCAGTGCGACGGCGGTGTTCGGAAAAGATTCGAGTCGCGGCAAACAGCCACACAATGGTCAAAAAAACATTGAGCCAGGCGAAGTGGGTGATGCTCATGCCGACGGCCGTTCCCACGTAAACAACGCCGGCCTGCAGCACATCGCCGCCGCGCGTAAAGAATGTATCAATGGCGGCTTTGGCTTTGTATATTGCTTCCCTCGTGGTCGGCAGCCATAAAGCATGGCGCACCGTATTCATGATGGAATAATCCGTGCTGTTCTCCAATATCTTGGCCCAGCGGACAAACACAAGCACCGGAACCAGCGCCAGTGCGGAATAGCTGATCAGCGCCAGAACCGGCAAAACAAAAAGGGCGCCCCGAACCCCCACAAGGCGGAGGATGCGGGATGTGGCCTGC
>CAZLHW010000197.1:0-7212 GCA_964559085.1 uncultured Acidobacteriota bacterium
GCTGAAAAGTCAATTCTGGGGATTACACACCCCGAGGTCGGCGCCCGGCTGGCAGAATTGTGGGAACTCCCTTCCTTCCTTATGGACACGATCGCCTATCACGGCGCTCCGGAGTATGCGCGGAATGACAGAACCCTCACGTACACTGTGCATCTCGCGAATCTGCTGAACATCCGCTTCTGCGTCGGCTCCGCACTTGAGGGCATTGGGATTGAAGATATGAAGGCCTGCCTCACACACCTGGGGATCAATGCGACGGCCCTGCACCGGCTGATTGCCCAGTTTTCGGGAGAAAGCGGATTCGAGTCCCAGGTATTGCGACAAACCCGAATCTGACTTGCGTCGCCCCGCATCGCGGCACGGTCTCTCGGCGAAACGGGCACACAGATCAGCTCCCTGCGGTTATTCTTTCTGCAGTTGTTCCAGCACCGCCAGAACAAGCTTTCCTACCTTTTCCATACTCTCGGGACTTACGCTATCCAGGTTATCCTGCAGCGTGTGGTGATAGGAATTTCCCGGGCCGAAGTTCAAATCGATGATGTCCACCGACGGGATTCCGACATCAATAAAAGGCAGGTGATCATCCTCTATGGCCGTTCGATAGGAAGACAGGATCGAACGAAGGCCAATTTTGTCCGAAGTGTTAAAAACCAGGTCCATCAGTCGTTTTGTGGAGTTGGTATCATAGAAAATATCCAGATCCTTGTCGCCGATCATGTCGAGCAGAATCAAAGCGCGAATTTTGGGGACAACGCCCTCCGCCTTCCATCGCCTGGCCAGATGTCGGCTGCCGTAGGTGCTGTCGAAGGAGCTCCACTCCACAAAGGCTTCCTCGCCGTCCAGGAAAAGGAACCAGTAATCGTAGGGATCCTTGACATCCGCCAGAACTCTTGCAAGTTCAAGGAGCAATCCCGTGCTGCTTCCCGCGTCATTGGCGCCCAAAAACTTCATTCCCGGGATCAGCTTGGTGTCATAAAGTGTGGCCAGCACGATCACGCCCTTGCCCTTATCCCCCTTTCGAGCAATCAGGTTGTGCATTTTGATCGGTCCGTAGGGAGTCTCGGCCGTGAAGGCGTCATCCTCAATCTCATAGCCGAACCCGCGCATCTGTTGTTCGATATACCGGCGGCACATCTGCAATTCGGGAGAACCCGGGGGCCGCGGGCCGAATGCGACCTGAACTTTGACGTGCTCCATTGCATTCCGGCCGCTGACATCGGCCATTTTCGCGGAAGTGCGTGAAGACTGCGCGCAAGCACCCAAAACGAGAACAACCATAAGAATGAATCCGACTGCAGCCCTCATACGGCCTCCTGAATGCATTCCGGATTTCGCAGCGGTTTGCGCCAACACGTTAGCACGGATCCGCGGGAAAGTTAATTCAGGATAATGGTTCAGGCGAAGTCGGAATTGCGACAAATACGCCGCTGTGGTAGTATCACTTTCTTTTTGACCCGTATCCGCTTATTCCTCCTGAAAGGAGAGCCATTATGAGGGTTTTTGAGAGTGATTCTATCCGGAATATCTGCGTTGTAGGGCATGGCGCCGCGGGCAAAACTTCTTTGACCGCCGCTTTCCTGTTTGACTCCGGGGCCGTCAACCGGCTTGCGCGCGTTGAAGACGGCAACACGGTGACCGACTGGGAAGATGAAGAAATCGAGCGCAAGATCAGCATCAGTTGTTCTCTTGCGCACTGCGAATGGAATAAGAAAAAAGTCAATATTCTGGATACGCCTGGATACAGACCCTTTCTGGCGGAAACGCAGCTTGCCGTGCGTGCGGCGGATGCTGCTGTTGTCGTTGTAGATGCCGTTGCCGGCGTTGAAGTCCAGACGGAAAAGGTCTGGGAATTCTGCAACGAGTTTTCGCTGCCCCGCATGTTCATCATCAATAAAATGGACCGCGACAACGCCAGCAGCGAGCGAAGCCTGGCCTCGATCGAGGAATCCTTTGGACGCGGCGCGGTTCCGGTTGAAATACCGATGGGTGCCGAACGGGACTTCAGCGGGGTAATCAGCCTGCTCAACAATAAAGCCTATCGCTATGCGCGCGACGGTTCGGGAAAATTCCAGGAGGAAGAAGTTCCCGCGGAATATAAAGAAGAACTGGCAAAAATGAGGGAAAAGCTTGTTGAAATGGTTGCGGAAAGCAACGATACCCTTATGGAAAAGTTCTTTGCCGAAGGGACCCTGGAACAAGCGGACATGATCGAGGGATTAAAGGCCGGCATCCTGCAGGGCAACATTTTCCCCGTGTTCTATTCCAGTGCGACGCTCAATATCGGAATTGCACAAATTCTGGATGCCATAACGGATCTTTTGCCGTCTCCGGCGACGGTCGGCAAAGTAACCGGAACCGATCCCAAATCCAACCAGCAAATCGAACGGGTCATTTCCAGCAAGGAACCTTACGCCGCTTACGTGTTCAAGACTATTGCAGATCCTTTCGCAGGTCGAATCAGTTTGATCAAGCTTTACTCGGGGACCATGCGTTCGGACAGCACCTATAATAACCAGACAAAGGGGAAGAGCGAAAAATTCGGGCCGCTTCAAATCGCGCAGGGCAAAACGATGGTTCCAATCGGCGAGGTGCATGCCGGTGATTTTTTTGCCGTGACCAAACTCAAAGAAACCACAACCGGAGATACGCTCTGCGAACCGTCGCATCCCATCGTCTTTTCCAGCGTGACGATACCGGAACCGTCCATTACTTTTGCCATCGAACCAAAGAGCCGGGGCGATGAAGACAAAATCAGCAATGCGCTTGCGCGCATTCTCGAGGAAGACGCCGCCATCAAGTACATGCGCGATGCACAGACCAAGCAGCTGCTTCTGTCCGGGTCCGATCAGCTGCATGTTGAAGTAACCGTTTCCAAGCTGCGGAAGCGCTATGGCGTGGAAGTCATCCTGAAAACGCCCAAAATTCCTTATCGCGAGACCATCCGCGGGAAAGCGGACGTTCAGGGCCGGCATAAGAAGCAGACCGGCGGTCACGGCCAGTTCGGAGATTGCTGGATTCGAATGGAGCCGCTGCCGCGCGGCAGAGGATTTGAGTTCGTCGACGAGATTTTCGGCGGCGCCATTCCCCGCAACTTCATCCCGGCGGTTGAAAAAGGCATTGTGGAATCCGCGGCCCGGGGATACCTGGCGGGGTATCCCGTCGTCGATTTCAAAGTGACCGTCTACGACGGCAGCTATCATCCGGTCGACTCCTCGGAAATGGCGTTCAAGATAGCCGGAAGCCTCGCCTTTAAAAAGGCGATGGAAGAAGCGAATCCCGTGCTTCTCGAACCGATCATGAATGTGGAAATCTACGCCCCCCAGGAATATGCGGGCGCGCTGACCGGCGATCTGACCAGCCGGCGCGGCAGACTCCAGGGTATGGACGTAAAGCGCGGCATTCAAATCATTAAGGCTCAGGTGCCGATGGCTGAAATGGTCACTTATTCTCCGGTCCTGACTTCTGTAACCGGAGGCAGGGGCAGCTACCACATGGAATTCTCGCATTACGACGAGGTCCCTGCGCATATCGCGCAGAAAATCATCGACGAAGCCAACAAGGATAGAAAGCAGGAGGAAGAATAGCTTTCGATGCATCCTATAATCTGGGATCTCGGGCCTCTCACCATCCACACGTACGGGCTGCTGCTGGCAATCGCCTTTATCGCAGGAATATGGATTACCAGCCGGAATGCAAAGGCTGCAGGCATAAGCCCGGACTTGATCTGGAATATGGGACTCGTGGTGATTTTCTCCGCCCTCGTAGGCGCGAAAATCCTCCTGCTCCTCTCGGATCTTGAATACTATTCGCGGAATTTCAGGGAAATTTTCTCCTTATCCACCCTGCGCTCAATGGGAGTCTATTACGGAGGCCTGATCCTTGCCCTGGCCTCTGCAGCCTGGTTTCTCGCCAAAAAGCGTTTGCCTTTCTGGAAGATTGCGGATCTCGCCGCGCCCGGAATTGCGCTGGGGCAAGCCATCGGCCGGCTGGGATGCCTTTCGGCCGGCTGCTGTTACGGGAAACCCACTCATCTCCCCTGGGGCATTACTTTTACGGACACTTACGCCAATGAAAACGTCGGCGTTACCCTGAATATCCCCCTCCATCCAACACAGCTCTACGAATCCCTGGGGACTCTGCTTCTGTTTGCTTTTCTGATGTGGCGTCTGCCCAGAAAACATATAAACGGCCAAGTTCTGCTGGAATATCTGACACTCTATTCCATTCTGAGATTCGTGATCGAATTTTTCCGCGGCGATGACCGCGGATTTGTGCTTTACGGACTTCTATCGACATCCCAGTTCATTGCAGTTCTGACAATCCTGGGGGCGGCCGCAGCCTATTTTTTCCTGCTCCGCAAACCCAGGGAAATTCTTCAAAATTGAGCAATAAAAAAGATTTGTGGATTGTCGAAGCGGACGCCGTGCGTATCCGTCTGGATCAGTTTTTAATCAGCCGGATACCCGGAGAGAGCCGGTCGCAAATTCAAAACTGGATCCGAAAAGGCTATCTTCGTGTAAACGGCGAGCAGGTCAAGACCGGCCACTTGCTTCGCCTGAATGATCGCGTCGAGCTCCTTGCGCCCGAATCCCCACCCGAGCAGCCGTTCCCCGAAGAAATCCCTCTCCATATTCTTTACGAGGATTCCGAAATTGCCGTAATCAACAAGCCGGCCGGAATGGTCTGCCATGCCGGAGCCGGCGTCCGATCCGGGACGCTTGTGAATGCATTGCTGCATCATATGGGCCCGCTGGAAACCGGTGATCCTCAAAGACCCGGTATCGTGCATCGACTGGACAGATTCACCAGCGGCGTCATGCTCATTGCCAAAAACCTGCAATCACATCGGCACCTATCCGAGCAGTTCAAGAGCAGAACGGTCAAAAAGGAATATGCAGCGCTGGTTTATGGAAAACCCACGCCCCCTTCAGGCACGATCCGCTTGCCTCTGGGGCGCGATCCCCTAAACAGGAAAAAATTTCCACACGCGCGCGAAAACTCCGGCCGGCGATCACGCATTACATCGTTCAAGAGGATTTCGCTTCCGTGTCGCTTCTGCGCATTCGCATCGAAACCGGAAGAACCCACCAGATTCGCGTTCACATGTCGCAAATAGGGCACCCGGTAGTCGGCGATACCGTTTATGGCGGAGACCGCATACGCAATCTTCCGCCCAAAATTTATGCCGCGCTGAAAAATCTGCGCCGGCCGTTTTTGCACTCCCATGAGGTGCATTTCCTGCATCCAAAGACCGGAAGGCTCCTGACGTTTCAGGCCCCGCTCCCTCCCGAACTGGAACTCATTTTATCAAGACTCCGGCAGCGGCAATAATTATCCGCCTTTTGCGAGCGTTTATCGATTCAGCGGGAAATCAGCGGCATGCGCTTGCAAATAACCCGAAATCCTGCCCAATACACCGCAGCAACACACCGGGGCGGCTTGACTCACCGGCGGGCCAAATCTATAATCTTCGAGGATTTAGCTGATTCCGCTTAACTCAAGGAAACATCAATAATGCTTACTAGATTTCTGCGCTCTTACTCGCCCCTGGCGGCCCTGGCATGCCTGCTGATCACGACCACAACGCACCATGGTCTTTCAAACCAGAGTCCTGCAAAAAAGCCGACACAACCGGCCTCCCAGCTTCCCGAGCGGATATCCGACCAGACCTACCGGGTCAGCGTCGATCTGGTCAATGTTTTATGTTCGGCCTTTGATAAAAACACCAACTCATTTGTGACCAACCTGACACAGGATGACTTCACCGTATACGAAGACGGCCAGAAACAGGAGATAAAGAATTTCGCGCGCGAAACCAATATGCCTCTGACAATCGCCATGCTGATCGATACCAGCGACAGCGTGGCGCCGAAGCTCAAATTCGAACAGGAGGCCGCCATCAGTTTCTTCCAGAGCATACTTCGCGAGAAGGACCGCGCCATGCTGGTGGAGTTTGACTCCGGCGTAACCCTCCTGCAGGATTTCACTTCGGACCCGAATAAGCTGGCCCGCGAGATTAGGAAGCTGAAGGCGGCCGGGGGAACGGCGCTCTATGACGCCATTTTTATGACCTGCGACGAAAAATTGATCCGGGAGACGGGAAGAAAAGCCATTATTATCTTGTCGGATGGAAATGACGAATCGAGCAACACCACCTATCAGCAGGCACTCGAAATGGCCTTGCGCGCCGAAGCCACCATCTTCGCCATCAGCGTCAGCAAGGGCGGCTTTTTCGGAGTTGAGGGATCCGAGGAAGGCGATGCTGTTCTAAAAAATATGGCTCGGGAAACGGGAGGCAGAGTGTTCTTCCCCTTCAAGCTCAGCGAACTGGATGACAATTTCAGGAGGATCAGCCAGGAATTGCGAAGTCAGTTCAGCATTGGGTATTACTCGACTAATACCGTCCGGGACGGAAGCTTCCGGAAAATTGAGATAAAGGTAGCAGAACGGGGCCTTCAGTTAAGGCATCGAAGGGGTTACTATGCCCCCAGCAACTGAAGACTGTGATCGGGGGGCTCACGGTCTTGGCAGGCACGTTCTGAGTTCTCTAGGCAACCCTGTTTTCTTTCCTGGATTCCACAAGATTTTTTACATTTTCAATCTGATCCGCGGCGATAGTTTCGTGTTCCAGCACGTCCTCGATAAGGGCCTCCGGTCGGCCGTCGAAGAAGCGGTTGATTACATCGCGAACCTGGTTGCGCGTCGCCTGTTGGCGTGAAAGCAGAGGGCTGTAAACAAAAGCCCGCCCGGATCTGGTATGAACCAGCGCACCCTTCTCTTCCAGGATTCCCATAAGAGTCAAAATCGTTGTATAGGCAACCGGCTTAACTTGTGACATGGTGTCGCATACTTCTTTGACGGTTGCAGTTCCCAGCTCCCAAACCACTTTCATAATCTGAAGTTCCTGCCGAGTCAGAATAATGGAGTCCAAGTCTCTTTTCATGATTCCTCCAAGCTTTGTTCTATTACAGTACCTGCTGCAAAATCTGTTGCGCGCCACTCATCGTACTACTCTATACGTTCTCTCAAAGCCAAAGGTTACCGGAGCCCAAAAAGGTTGCAATCTAAAATGACGGCGGATTTTCAAAATCCAGACAGGATTCAAAATCCCTGATTTAGACTATCGGCAATTATTTTCTGTTCAATAAATTATTAATTATTTCTCTTTTATCAGTCCTTCCAGTTGGTCAGCCATGGAACGGCCGGCTTTAT
>CAZLHW010000198.1:0-7211 GCA_964559085.1 uncultured Acidobacteriota bacterium
TCAATGTCGATATTGGTTTGTTTTACCCTTGTCTCCATGGCCTCAGCTGAGAATCCCGAACTTCAGGTCACGGTAATGACGCGCAATATGTATACCGGGGCCGATTTCGGAGCCGTTGCCGCCGCAACCAGCGAAGCGGAATTCCAAAGCGCGGTGCTGGCAACAATCCAGCAGGTTCTTCAAAGCCGGATACCGGAGCGCGCGGCCTTGATTGCAGCTGAAATCGCTGCCGCGCAACCGGAACTCGTTGCGCTTCAGGAAGCTACTGTGTGGAAAATTCAGACCGAATCCGGGCCCGTCGTGCTTGATCAACTGGAACTGTTGCTGGCATCCCTCGAGGTTCTCGGGCTGCATTACAGAGCCGCGGCTGTGCATACATTGACCACGTTTGAAATAGAAAATGCGGTCGCCTATTCCGATCGCGACGTAATACTGGCGCGATCGGATCTGCCCCCCGGGCATCTGAAGATATTGGGGACTGAAACGCATCTTTACGACGCACTTTTGAAGTTCCCCGTGCTCGATACTGAAATAGACATTCTTCGCGGGTGGATGGCGGTGGATGTCAAAATACGCGGCGCCCGGTTCAAGTTCGTTAATACGCATCTGGAAGCCCCTCTGCCCGGCAAGCCGGAAACGCAGGATCTGCAGGTGGCCCAGGCCGTGCAGCTTGTCGAGGATCTGAAGGCAACAACTCTTCCGATTATTCTTGCGGGAGATTTTAATTCCGATGCGGAGCCGACTCATAATTACCCTCCCGATGCAACCCTCAGCTACGGCCTGATTGCAGCCTCCGGATACGTGGATGCTTGGGCGCAGTTGTCTTCGGACGACTCGGGTTTCACCTGGCCTCTTATGTCGGAAACCGGAGAGCCGGAAACCCCATTAGTGCGGATCGACCTCATATTCACAAAAGGCCCCTGGGCTTTATCCATTGCGAAGACCGGAGAAGCTCCAGCCCCTGACGGTCTGTTCGCTTCCGACCACGCGGGAATGGTGGCCGCTCTCAGCCTAGAAAACCATCGCCCGGAGAAAGACAATCCGAGTACGATGCATACCCGGGCTCACCATGAGAATCAGAAGCAGCAAAGGCCTCTGCCCGCGAAGCAGGAGCCTGCATCTTCGCGGGTTTTTAAGGACTAAGTTATTATTTGTGAAAATCCGCGAAAACCTGCATCGCCGGTCATTCAATGGGCGGGGAAATTATGGTTGGACACCCCTTCATGCGGAAGCTTGACTGGGACCTCTCCATCGAGCGAAGGTCATGAGTTATCTCGATGGATGGGCTTTAAAAAATCACTTAGTGGATAGAGTCCAGGTTTATTTCTTCTGCCCCTTTTGCGAACCCCTTGGGGGTGCTATCTTTTGAGCGCGCATTGAAACGGAGGCTTTGCGGGTGCGAATAAGATCGAAACGAAAAGTTCCGTTCTGCGTAATTAACAGTGTTCAGCTGAGTTAGAGCTGCCGATAAGGAGGCGAAATCCGGTATCCGAGTAACCGGGATACCGGAAAGCACGCGGAGGGCGCCGCATGAGTCTCGTTATTGTGAAGACGGATTGCCCGGCGGCCCGAATTAAAGGATGCAGTAATAGTGCGGGCTTTCTTAAATTTGCTGCAAATTTGACGCCGGCAGGAACGCGCACGGAGGAAGCGCCGTCCGGTGTTCACAGGGTTCAGCTGAGAGCGGGGGCATGAACTTGTTTTTTTATTCGCCAATGCTATTCTTCAAAAAGTAGAAAGGAAAAACATGTTGAAAAACTACAAATTGATTGTGTTTGTCACGCTTATGGTTTTGTTGGTTGCCGCACCGATGACTTCCTTTGCCCAGGGATCGGGGAAATTCAAGGTGGCGCGCACGCTATATGTGGCCGGGACTGAGATACAGGCTGGAACCTACGATGTAAAATATGAAGCCAAAGGTTCGGATGCCACAGTGATGTATATGGTTCGAGGCAAGGTGGAAGTGCAGGCAAAAGGGAAAATCGAAGACGGCGGCAAGATTTCCGATTATAACTCGTTGAGCCTTGGCAAGGATTCCGCCGGTCGTGAAGCTATTAAAGCGCTAATGTTCAAAGGCTCAAAAAACATCGTCGTTTTCGATTAATTTTGCTCACAGGCCTTGAGCAATAGGGCGGGAGGCTTTGGAAAACTTGCGTCTCATGCCCTTTGTACCATTCCAACTTCTTGCGCCGGCGAAGGATAAGACCATCCCGCCGGCGCCGACTTTTATTATCCTGCCCCGGAACCCATTCTAAAATTAAAGATCAACGGATTCTTATCCGGATTCCCATTCGGCTAAGCTGCGTTCTATAGAGATCTCGCATCGCCGTAAAAAAAGAGCTGTAGCGGTCGTTCTTATAATCGGGAAACGTCCAGGGGAACTTCTGCCAGGCTCCGTCCTGGTAATGGAGCGTTACCTCAGCATAGATCCCATGCGCTACCAGGATGCGATGAAAAAAGTTTTTCGTCGAAGCAAGGACGATCTTGGACTGTTCCAGGTAGCCGGGATCCAGATTGATTGGCCGCCGTGCTTGGGAATATCGGGATGAAAAAGCAGTTTCCAGATCGTTTGTCTTTATCTTTGCCGCCGCAATTTCCGACGGGTCGATCAATTTTTCGAAGCTGAGAAAATGGCGGTAGATCGGCGTTCCCATCTCCTTGTCGTAGTAGCGGGTCAAATCAAAAAGAAAGGGTTCGCTGCGCATGTCTACCGATCCAAAGAGAGCAACAAGATCCTTTTCGGCTTCGGAGACCGTTTCGGGAAGGGAGGTGAGCAGCCCAACGAAGAGTTTGACGGGAAGAGGGGCGCGGATTTCTCCCATCGATTATTCCTTGTAGCGGGTGGGATCGGGAATACCCGCTTCTTCAAAACCGCGGCGTCTTAGAATGCAAGAATCGCAGGTGCCACAGGCAAACCCGTACGGATCGGGATCGTAGCAGCTGTGCGTCAGCGCGAAATTCACTCCGGCTTCCACCCCCGCTCGGATAATCTGAGATTTGCGCATATGCAGGAGCGGCGCATGGATGCGATACCGGGCCGTTCCCTCGACTCCGGCCTTTGTTGCAAGATTGGCAAGCTTTTCAAATGCCTGCAGAAATTCCGGCCGGCAGTCCGGATAACCCGAATAGTCAATGGCGTTCACGCCGATGAAAATGTCCTGCGCTCCCAGGACTTCACACCATCCGAGTGCAAAGCTTAAAAAGATTGTGTTGCGCGCGGGTACATAGGTGACCGGGATGTCGGCGGACATCTGATGGCCGGATCTGCCTTTGGGGTCCGCGATTTCATCGGTCAGAGCAGAACCGCCGAACGCGCGGAGATTTATTTGGGCTACTATGTGCTTCCGTATTCCCAGGGAGTGTACGATGCGCTGTGCGGCTTCCAATTCACACCGGTGCCTCTGGCCGTAGTCGAAGCTCAGGGCATGCAGCTCGTATCCCTGCTTCAGGGCCAACGCCATCATTGTGCTGGAATCAAGTCCTCCGCTTGCCAGCGCCACCGCCTGTTTCATTTCCCCAGTCCCCACTGTCGGTTCTACTCAAATTAGTTCTGCCGAATTTCAGGATAATGCATTTTCTGCAGTCATGCAAAATTCTTGCACGTGAGCCCAAAATTTTAAATGTCGGCCGGGAGATTCGGGAGAAAGAGATGCAGGCCGGTAAAGGCATGCGCGTAAAGCTGAGAAAAGCAGCCGTGCTGCCGGACAACGGCTTTCTGCAATGTTGGGCCCCTTGCGGAGACCTCGTCCGCGCACGGGAAAATTTAATCCGGGACCCTTGAAACCGGCATGCTAGAATTAAAGCTTTTTGAGGAAAAGATGCTTCAGATCAAGGGCCTTGGCAAGGCGTTTCGCGGAGAATGGCTTTTCCGGTCACTGGATTTTCAAATCAATGATCGGGACCGCATCGGCCTTGTCGGCGACAACGGGACCGGGAAATCCACCCTGATGAAGATTATCGCCGGACTGGTGCCGGCGGATGAAGGGGACGTCATCGGCGCCAGAGATCTCACCTTCGGTTATCTTCCGCAGGACGGTTTATTCATGCGCGGCCGGGTGCTCCTGGAAGAAGCGCTGTCGGTTTTTGAATCCCTGTCTCTGATGGAGCATGAAATCCGGCAGCTGGAACACGAACTTGCGGTCATGAAGCACGAGGGGGCCGAATACGAGAAAACGCTCGACCGCTATTCTGTTCTCTCGCAGGAATTCCAGCTGAAAGATGGGTACTCTCTGGAAGCAAAAGCCGGATCCGTTCTGATGGGGCTGGGATTCAGCCGGAAGGACTTTCAACGTCCCTGTGAAGACTTCAGCGGCGGATGGCAGATGCGCATTGCTCTGGCTAAGCTGCTGCTGCTGCAACCCAGTCTGTTGCTGCTTGATGAGCCGACCAACCACCTCGACCTGGAGGCGCGCAACTGGCTGGAAGACTATCTGCAGAATTATCCCCATGCTCTGGTGCTTGTGTCGCACGATCGTTATTTTCTGGACGCAACCGTACAGCGCATCCTGGAAATTCGCAATCGGTCGGTCCATTTTTACAAGGGGAATTACGCCGATTTTCTCCGCCAGCGCGAAGAGCGGATTGAACAATTGCGCGCCAAATATGAGGCGCAGCAGGAGGAAATCGCCCGCATCAAAGCTTTCGCCGACAAGTTCCGCTACAAAGCGACAAAGGCGGCGCAGGTGCAGAGCCGTTTGAAAGACCTGGAGCGGATGGAAAGGATTGAGATTCCGCCCGAGACCAAGCCGATCCGTCTTAAATTCCCCGAAGGGCCGAGAACAGGCCGTATTGTGCTTGAGCTCTCCAACGTCACCGCCGGCTATGGACAGACGCCGATATTCACCGACTTGAATTTCCTGCTGGAAAAGGGCGATCGCGTTGCTCTGGTGGGCCCCAATGGAGCGGGCAAGTCGACCCTGATGAAGATACTGGCCGGACGGCTTCCGCTTTTTGCCGGCGAACGCAAAGAGGGGCACAACGTCCTCGTGTCCTACTTCTCGCAGGATCAAGATGATCTGCTCAATGCAACCGGAACGGTCTGGGATGAAGTGTATTCTGTGGCGCCCAACCACATTGTGCCTCAGCTGCGCACGCTGCTGGGGTGTTTTCTGTTTTCCGGGGATTCCATTGAAAAACCAGTGTCGGTTCTGAGCGGCGGCGAGAGAAGCCGCCTTGTGCTCTGCAAGCTTCTTCTGTCGCCCGCCAATTGCCTTCTTCTGGATGAGCCGACCAATCATCTGGATATCCGTTCCAAGGATATTCTGATGGACTCCCTTCGCGACTATGAGGGGACTCTGGTTTTCGTCAGCCACGACAGGTATTTTCTGGATGGACTGGCGACCAAGGTTCTGGAAGTCGGCAATCAGACTGCAAGTCTCTATCTGGGCAATTACGAAGATTATGTGTATAAAAAGGCCGGGCAGGAAAAGGCTCAAGCCCTTCAACCCGCACGTGAGCCTTTGGAGACGGCTTCACCCCGTGCGGCGGAAAGAGAATCGCAGCCTGCGGTAAAAAAGAGGAAGGTGAACCCCTACAAGATTCAGCAGGTAAAAGAGCGGATCGAGAAGCTCGAAGGGCAGATCCAGGTGCATGAAACGCGAATCGCCGTGCTGACGCAGATGCTGGCCTCGGAAGAACTATATCGTGATCACCAGCTTTTTCGCACCACCATGGAGGAACATGATCATCTGCAGGCAGAGCTGACCCAGTTCATGGCGCAATGGGAAACGCTGAACGCGGAGCTTGAGGAATTGCAGGATTCCCGGACACGCTCCTGATATGTTGCTTGCGACTCTTCCGGTTCTTGGCGGCTCGTCCTGCTTAACCGCTAAGCCGCGGGGAACGCGAAAAAACACTCAAATGAACACCGGCAGATTTTCCGTTTCCGATGGCCGGATTCCCCGGCTGAGAGATTAAGGAAGTAGGTGACGTTCCGCTCGACATGTGGTAGGCTAAGGATTCACCAGCCTTGGGTAACAATTGAACCAATCGCCGGACAACTCATCGAGCTGGACGGGAAACCCGTTTCCTGGAGGCGGCTCCCCACGGGGAGGGATCCGATTTAGAATCCGCAAGCATTTTTGTCTATGGGGCGGGCCTATCTTTGCGCACCGTTTTTGCGGAAGCCCGCCGAATTTTGAGGGTGATTATGTCTAGAAAATATCGTCAGTCGGGATATATGGATTCCGACCGGGACCGGGAAAAAAGACCCAAACCGCCGCCGCGGCCCAAGGGCGCAGGCGGAAGGGTGGAAACGAAGTTTCATCTGGTTACAAGGTGCAATAACTGCGCGGCCGAAATTCAGATTGCGGATCAGATCCGCATCACGGAGCAATGCAAGCGCTGCGGCACGGATCTACATACATGCCGCAATTGTCTGAACTTTGATCCTTCCGCCCGCAACGAATGCACAAAACCGGTGGAAGCGCGCGTCGTTAATAAAAGCGCGAACAATATGTGCCCGTTATTTGAGCCCAAGGTTCTTATTGAAAAGCAGGGAAGCGGAGCCGCCCCTCCCAAAGTGGTTGATAGTCACCGCCAGGCCTTCCTCGATCTCTTCAAGAAATAGCCGGCAATCCCGGTACGAGCCACGGCTTCACGCAGTTTCGCCCTGATTGTCCTAATCCGGGGGCGTGCGCCGGGCCGTGGCCCCGGAATGCTCCTAAGCGGTCAGCTGCGAGGTGCAGTGCGGGCAGCGCTTTGCCGGAATCGGTATCGCGGTTGCGCAGAACGGGCAATCCTTGGTGTTCGGCGGCGCGGCCGGAGGCTGGCGTTTCATCTTGTTTACCTGCCGGACAAGCAGGAATATCGCAAAGGATACGATGAGGAAATCAATCACGGTGTTGATAAATATTCCGTAGTTGAGAGTCGCCGCGCCGGCTTCTTTTGCGGCTTCGATGCTGGCATACTCCTGGCCTGATAAATTAATAAACAGATTGCTGAAGTCCATCTTTCCGAGCAGAAGGCCCAGGGGGGGCATCAGTATATCGGATACAAAGGATGTGATAATCTTGCCGAAAGCGGCGCCGATAATGATGCCGACCGCCATGTCCAGAACGTTCCCCTTCATTGCGAATTCTTTGAATTCCTTGAACATTGTGCCCTCCTTTTTTCGAACAGGATCCGTGAATAGGCAAATCAGCAGCCGGGAGGCGGAAGCCCAAAATCCTATATCCCGGAGCAATGGAGCCATCTTACACTTATTGCGCCAT
>CAZLHW010000199.1:0-6135 GCA_964559085.1 uncultured Acidobacteriota bacterium
CCGCGACACATTTCTGGCTCCATTTTCCCATGATCCGTCCGCCCGCATCGCCGCGCGCGCCGGCAGGCTTCTCCGCAATGGAATGATGCAGACATTGCGCGAATGGAAAAACCATACCCTGATCGCCGGCAAAAGTCTGACCCGGTTTCTGGAAGATTATCTGGAAAATCCGGTTGGCTGAAACAGAAGGGGACGGCGCGAATTCATCGGGGAGGGGGTGCGGATTCAGATAAACCGGCCGCTTTACACAATAACTCTTGTGTTCAGGACGCCTTCAGGAGCCCTTCCTGAACACAAGAGTTGCAAGGCGCTTCGGCTCAAGCCCTATTCCATGGCTACACGGCTAGCTTCGATATAATAGACTTTGCCGATGATGTTGAACTCTCCCTGCAGCAAATTGCCGAACACCCGGACCTTGATTCCTTGGGGAGGTTCTTCTGCGGTATCCGGATATTTGACCCAAATAAAATCTCCGCCATCATACAATTTGAACATATGAAAAGAGGAAAGCGGTGTCTTGGTTTCGGCTAATCCCACTGTAACGACTTCCTTGCCCAGTATTGATTCCGGGTCTTTGAGCAGATTTTTAATCTTTTCCGTTCCTTCAGGAGTTGAAGAACAGCCGATCGAAAGCAGGAGACATAACGCAACAATGACAGCCGTAAGATTTTTTTTCATCACTTCCTCCTTGATGCGTGGCCCAATTCCATTAAATTCAGGCGTTCCGAATCCGATTTTACATGGATGCCCCGGTCAGAGCAATCATCTAAGGGCTTTAATCTCCGGATGGACTGTAGCCGGCTGGGTTTTAACGCAAAAATGCCCGCATAGATTTGCCCGAATACGGAGATCGGAATGGTACACTTCGGGATTGAACTTGAACAAGAAACGGCAGGGGAAAAATGTCGGATGAATCTTTTCGCACTAGGTCGCTTAAAGCATTTCTAATCCTGATGGGCATCCTTGTTCTGGCGCTGGTCGCCCACGGGTTTCTCCGCGCGGGGGGGATCCCGGAAATTTATGTGAAACCCGCAACGCCCTACATCGGCAAAAGGACACCGGTAACTATTGAGGTTTCCGAGCCGCGGCGCGGATTGACTTACGTCAAAGTCGAGCTGGTTCAGGAGAGCAAAACCGCCGTTGCGGCTGAAAAGCTTGACCCTGCAAGTTCTCAGTTCGCCTTCCGGAGACCCGAAACGGAAAAGGATGTGCTGCAGGTCGAAGTCGGTCGCGCTATTCTGCCGGAACTGACCGGAGGAACGGCGAGTATTCGGGTGACCGCGGGCAGAGCAGGGACGTGGCTGCGTCGTCCCGAACCTGTGATCGATGAGGTCCGTTTGCCGGTCCGATTTGTGCCGCCTGCGCTCCAGGTAACCTCGACAAGAACTTATGTGGCTCAAGGGGGATGCGAGGTTGTTACCTACCGGGTCGGTGAATCTGCGGTGCGGGACGGCGTACGCGCCGGGTCCTGGTGGTTCCCCGGTTACAGACTTCCGGGAGGCGGTAAGCAGGACCGCTTCGCGATATTTGCCGTGCCGTTTGACAGGACTCAGGCCGATGTAAGACTGGTTGCGGCAGATGCCGCGGGGAATGAGGCGGAACGGGCTTTTATTGACCAGTTTTTCCCGAAGGTTTTCAAGTCGGACAGCATTACCGTATCGGACGCGTTCCTTAATAAGGTCGTTCCGGAAATACTCGCGCAAACCCCCGACTTAAAAGACCGCGGAAATGCCTTGGATAACTATCTCGCTATTAACAGGGAACTGCGTCAGAAGAACGCCGTTACCATCCAGTCCCTTGCCCGAAAGTCCGCCGCGGAATTTTTATGGAACACCCCGTTCCTGACGATGCGAAACGGCAAAGTGATGGCCGGCTTTGCCGACCGCAGGTCGTACTTCTATCAGGGCCGGGAGATTGATCAGCAACTCCATCTCGGTTACGACCTCGCGGTTACAAAGCAGGCCCCTGTCCCGGCGTTCAACAGCGGAGTCATTGTGTATGCGGGGTATTTGGGCATTTATGGAAATGCCGTAGTGATCGATGATGGATACGGCCTGCAGACTATTTACGCGCATCTCTCTTCCATCGCCGTTCAACCGGGACAGAAAGTCGTCCAGGGCGCCATCCTCGGCAAAACCGGTGAAACAGGCCTGGCGGGCGGCGATCATCTGCATTACTGTACGCTGCTTCAGGGGCTTCCGGTGAACCCGGTGGAGTGGTGGGACGGCCACTGGATCCAGGACCGCATCGCCGCGAAGCTGGGGCCGGCATTCCCGTTTATGCAATAGTGATTCGAGATTTGAAATTCGAGATTGCCGATACGGGGCAGCAACAATTGAATTGCCGGTGCATGAGTGTTGCGATTCTTCGCGTTTTGGGAGCCAATTCGATTCAACTTCTAAGAAGCAAAGAACGCGAAGAAAAGCTCAAATATGCACGAGCAGCTCTTCTGTTACAGGTACTGCGCTTTCCCTGACCGTGTTGCTTTTAATCTCGAATCTCCAATCTCGGATCTCGAATCAGTCGGTTCTCATATGTTGCAACTTTACCCAATAAAGAACTTGACAATATCTGGGTGCGGTGCCAACATCCGTGTCCTGGAGGAAATCTGGCATGGTTGATCCGACGAGTGTTCGGGCTGCTCAGGAAAACCTGCTTTATATCCGCAAAACTCTGGAGGCCGCAGGCCGGATAACGGCAGTCCCCGGCCGGTGCCTGATTGCGGTCGGCTTCATCGCCTTCGCAGGGGCGGCTGCAAACGCCCTGCTGACGGGAGCTCCCTGGAGTCCTGGTTCCGATATGCATATGGCGCTTGCTACTTGGGCGGCGGTTTTGGCCGTTTCGCTTGCAGTGATCTCCGCGGGCATTTATCGGAAAAGCCGTCAGACCCGTACCCCCATCCAGCCTCCGTTATTGCGCAAGCTGCTGTGGAGCCTTTGTCCGGCGCTTTTTGTAGGAGGGCTCCTTACGAATCTGGCTGTCCGGTCACAAAAGCTGGAATGGCTTCCCGTGATATGGCTTGGATGCTATGGCGCAGCGATTACCAATGGAGGGCAGGTGTCTGTGGCGGCTGTCCGGTACATGGGATTAAGTTTTCTCGCGGCAGCCGGAGGCGCTGCCTTATCGCCGCCTGAAGCCGGGCTTGCATGGCTGGCGCTCGGATTCGGCTGGCTCCATCTGGTGTACGGGGCCTATATCGCCAGGAGGCACAATGGCTAAGAATCGCAAAGCAATGCGTCCGACGCCCAACGAGCTGGATCCCTTGATACACGAACGCCTGCGCCTGGGCATTCTATCCGCCCTTGTCGTCCAGGAATCCCTTACGTTTACCGAACTGCGGGATATTCTGCAAACTACCGACGGCAATTTAAGCGTCCAGGCCCGGCGGCTTGAATCAGCTGGCTATGTACTCTTCGATAAAAAATTTGAGGATCGCAAACCGAAAAGCACCTATCGCCTGAGTCCGCAAGGACGCGCTGCACTCGAGGAATATCTGGAAAAACTATCCAACCTTTTACCGGATCGGGCGCAGGTGCGCAATGCGCGCACTGCTTCGCTCGGAACCGGAGTTCATCCGCTTCCTTCCCACAGCTGAATTCGCCGGCATTCACGGGGAGGATCGTGCGCCTTTCTAATTTTCAACAGTAAGAACGTATTTACCGGTGTTCAATATGAGTTCGATACGGCATGTTGCGATTATCATGGACGGGAACGGTCGCTGGGCGGAGCAGCGTTGCCTGCCGCGGTGGAAAGGGCATGAAATGGGCGCGCAGTCTGTTCGAAGGATTTCCGAAGCAGCCTGCCGGCAGGGAATTCCGCTACTGACTCTTTTCGCCTTCTCGAGTGAAAACTGGAAGCGGCCATCGGAAGAGGTCCGCATTCTTTTTAGTCTTCTCCATCGCTACCTGATTTCGGAACGCCAGAATCTGCTGCAGAACGACATTCGCATTTCGGCTTTTGGGAGGCGGGACCGAATCCCCCGGATGGTGCGCGAGGCTCTTGCGGCCGTTGAAGCGGAGACGCGGGACTGCCGCAGGCTTCATCTCCGGATCGCGCTGGATTACGGGTCCCGCTATGAAATCATCGAAACGGTGCGCGCGCTGGCACAGGACGCCGCGCGTCGAAAACTCCGTCCCGAACAGATTACCGAGGAGGAGTTTGCGAGGCATCTTTCCCCCGACGGCATACCGGATCCTGATCTCATCATCCGCACTGCGGGCGAGCAGAGGCTTTCCAATTTTCTTCTCTGGCAGGCAGCCTATGCGGAGTTTTACTTCACTCCCAAATTATGGCCCGATTTCGATGCGGACGATCTGGCGGAAGCCCTCGCCGATTTCCATGCACGAACCAGGAAATTCGGCGCTCTGGCCTGCGCGTCGGGCGCTTAGTCAGCCGCAACCGTATTGCGCAGAATGCCGATACCCTGAATATCGACCTCGACGCTGTCGCCGTTTTTCAATCTGCCGGTATGTCCGGGCGTTCCCGTGTAAATCACATCGCCCGGCAGCAGAGTCATATGCCGGCTTGCGTGGCTGACTATTTTATGCGGATTAAACAGCAGTTCGCTGAAATGTCCCGACTGCACCACGGTTCCGTTCACCCTGGTTTCAATCCGCCCCTGGCTCCAGTCATAGCCGGCGCAGATAGCCGGGCCCAGCGGCGCAAATGTATCGCAGCCTTTGGCGCGCCACCACTGCAGGTCGTTTTTCTGCCAGAAGCGCTCGCTCACATCGATGCCGCAGGTGTATCCGAAAATATAGTCCGCGGCTTCGGACTCCGAAACGTTTCGCGCGGTCTTTCCGATGACGACAACCAGTTCCCCTTCATAATGAACATCGCGGGCGCCTTCCGGAATGCGGATCGCGCCGCCCGGTTCGAGCAGCGCCGAGGGCGGCTTCAGGAAAATTTCCGGATTTGTCGGCTGCGGCTGATCCCCCAGATGGCTCTTGTAATTCAATCCCACGGCCAGCAGCTTGGAAGGTTCGCACGGCCACAGCAAACTAACCCGGCCGATTTCCAATGAGACGCCGGTGGCGGTTCGGTCTCCAAACAAACCACCGCTGATTTCCCGCACAGTATTTCCGTCCAGAATTCCATAGGACACAGCGCCCTGGTAACGGTAGCGCACATACTTCATAGGAGTTGCTCCTTATCCGCCGGTCTGTTTTTCCAGCGTTTCCAACAGTTTTGGAAGCGATTCCCGAAGCGTTTCGGGTTTCTGCACGAAGCAAAAGATCAGATGATTCGGGGCCATATCGTAGAAATAGCCCGGATGGACCAGAAGGCGGTTTTGTCGCAGAACGTTCTCGGCTGCCGTCTCCTCATCCAGACCCTCCAGCTGCAGAGTGACATAAAAGCCTCCCCGCGGTTTTACATACCGTTTGCATTTGGACGAGGCCAGCATTGCCTCGGTCGGGCTCCAGCTTTCGCGGACTCGGTGCGCGAAAGCGTCGAGGATGCTGGAACCCTGTTCAAAAATTTCGGGCGCGGCTGCCTGTATAATTTCGTTCACGGGCAGGAAGGTGTCCGACACGAGCTCCAGGGATCGCATTGCCCGTCCGACTTTATCGGGATCGCCGGAGACCTTCATCCATCCGAATTTGATTCCAGGCAGCGCGAACATTTTCGAAAAGCCGTTCAGGGTGAACACGAGGGGCGCGCCGCTTCCGGCCGGGCGCGGCAGATTGTCCTTTTCGATCAAAAACTCGCTGAAAACCTCATCGCTGATAATGGCCAGATCATGGCGACGCGCAATGTCGGCAACGGCCTCAATTTCAACGGCGGAGGCAACAGACCCCGTGGGATTATGCGGTGAAATCAAAACGATAGCCCTCGTCCTTGTGGATACGCACGCCTCCAGCCGATCGAGATCTATTGCCCAATCCCGCCGCTCGTCAAGACGGTAAGGAATAAGCTTCACCCCGCTCAACAGCGCGATGTAATCGAAGAGCGGGTAGGAGGGGCAGGGGCATAGAACCTCGTCTCCGTCATCCGCCAGAAGACGGAAACAGTACCAGTACGAAAGACTTGATCCCGGTGTAATCAGTATGCAGTCCGGATCGGTCGCGTATCCCTTCGCATCATAAAAGGCGGCGATCGCTTCGCGCGCTCCTCTCTGGCCGAAGGAATCCGGAC
>CAZLHW010000199.1:6145-7184 GCA_964559085.1 uncultured Acidobacteriota bacterium
AGATCCTGCAATCCCTTGATTTGCGCACGAGAATGTCTTCCAGGATATCCTGCGGAAACAGGAACCCCTGTTCGTTGATATTCCCGGAAATCAGATCCTGAATGATATGTCCCTGCGCCTTGAGTTCATCCCGGAGCCTGTAAAGGGTATTGGGCTCTCCCTGGAGCTTCTTTGCAAGACTGGAAAACATCACGGCGCCACACACCCCGTCAACAAATTACGGGTTACGAATCACAGGCCCTATTTCTTTAATTCGTAATTCGTCACTCGTAATTCGTAATTATTTCTTGGTTTGGTTTGCTACCGCCTGCACGGCCTTATTGACGGCTTCCGGGTCTCCCAGATAGTAATGGCGGATGGGGGTCAGGTCTTCGTTGAATTCGTAGCCCAGGGGGCGTCCGGGTGTCATATTCAGGCCCACGATTTCGGCTGCCGACACATTGGCCAGGTAGTTGCCCAGGGCGCGCAGGCTGTTGCCATGAGCGACGATGAGGACGCGTTTGCCGGACCGGATATCGGGAACAATCACCTCGTGCCAATAGGGCAGAACTCTTGCCACGGTGTCTTTGAGGCACTCGGCAAGGGGAATATCCTTTTTGTCGAGATTCAGGTAGCGGGGATCTTTGGCCGGCGATCTTTCGTCGCCTGGATCCAGTTCAGGCGGCCGGATGTCATAGCTGCGGCGCCAGAGCTGAACCTGTGCGGCGCCGAACTTATCCACCATGGCCACCTTGTTCAGTCCCTGCAGCGCGCCGTAGAGTCGTTCATTGAGCCGCCAGGAGTTGTAAACCGGGATCCACATGAGATCCATTTCTTCAAGGACTATCCACAAAGTTTTGATCGCCCGCTTCAACACAGAGGTGTAGGCGACGTCAAATACATAGCCTTCCGAACGGAGGAGTCTGCCGCCTTCCAGCGCTTCCTGGATCCCCTTTTCGCTGAGCCCGACGTCGGTCCAGCCGGTGAAAAGGTTTTCCTTGTTCCACACGCTTTCTCCGTGCCTTAAAAACACTACCTTTTTCACGTGTATTCTCCTTTT
>CAZLHW010000200.1:0-7167 GCA_964559085.1 uncultured Acidobacteriota bacterium
GAGAAACTTCATATGATCCCGCTTCTTCCACTGCGCAACCAGCGGGTCCAGGTACCAGTTCGGCTGCGCCCGGCGACCCAGGTCCTCCCAGAAATCAGCATTGCCGGCGCGCATAAAAACTCCTGGCGATGATTGCCTTCCTTCAGGATGCCCTATATGCTTCTATGCAGAAGCTGCGTTAAAAACGAGCGACCCATTTTAACATGGGCACAACTCCGAATGATTCTGAAGGATAGACCTATGGCTGAAGAAAAAAAGAAATCATCGCCCTCACAGAGCCCGCAGCCGATTTCCAGAAGAGACTTTGCCCTCAGCTCGGCCGCCATGCTTGGCGCCTGTTCCCTGATTGCGTCCGATCCGCTGCCCCCTTTGTCGGCTGAAGCCAAGGCAATGAAACTGGATATTACCGAAGGGCTTCGAAATGCCATGGAGGCGAGCCACATTCTCGAAGAAGATGTGCGGCGCGTTATTGACCACGCGGAAAAAACGGGAGAAAAGCTTTACCAGCCAGGAAAGGATCTCTTCCTGTCGAAGCTTCGCCTTAATGATGTTTATTTTTATGCCGAGTATTCTCCCATCGAGGGGGGGTTTCGGCTTCATGAAGCCTATGCGCATCGTTTTCTGCTCGGGGAGGATTAAATATGTCGGACTGGCACTGCTTCAAAGACAAGGTAAAGATGTCGGAAGAAAATGTCCCTCTGCGGTATTTGCAGCTGGAGCGGCGTGTCCCGGGACTGAAGTGTCCCGTATGCGGGGCATTGTATCTCACCGAGCATGTAGTGCGAACCATTGTAAGGACTGCCGAAGAATATATTGAACTGAAATAGCCGGAGCTCATGACAGGCCTTCTCTCTCAAACCGCAAGCCTCTGCCCTCATTGCCTGCGCCGTATCCCGGCCCTCCGGATTGCCGAAAAGGACTCCCTTTATTTGAGGAAGCGCTGTCCCGAACATGGGGATCTGCCGGACGTGCTTCTCTGGAGGAACGTCCCGAAATCCTATCAGGAATGGGCGCGCCCGCACGTGGACGCGGCGCCGAACCATGCGATCCCGTCTCAGAACGGATGCCCGTTTGACTGCGGCCTCTGCGCCGCGCACAAACAGCAGACCTGCGCCGCCATCCTCGAAGTCACCCATCGCTGCAACCTGAACTGCCCTGTGTGTTTTGCCGCATCGGGAATGAATGCGGCCCCCGATCCCGGTTTGGGTCAAATCGTTGAAATTCTCGAGACGGTGCGCGATCGGACGCGCGGCAGCCCGATCCAGCTCAGCGGCGGCGAGCCCGCCATGAGACAGGATCTTCCAGAAATTGTGGCGCTCGCACGCAAAATGGGATTTGACCACGTCCAGGTGAACACCAACGGCCTGAGACTGGCACAGGACCCGGATTTCGGACAGGCGCTTCGCGATGCAGGCGCTGCCGTTATCTACCTTCAATTTGACGGGGTGACGGATTCCGTCTACCGCCGAATACGGGGCGCGGATCTGCTTTCGCTCAAGATCAAAGCGGTGGAACGCTGCGCGCAATTGAAGCTGGGTGTGATATTGGTCCCTACTCTGATGAAAAACGTGAACGACGGCCAGATCGGCGCCATTATACAATTTGCCAAGAAATGGATGCCTGCGGTCAAAGGTGTGCATTTCCAACCCATGTCCTATCTGGGCCGCTTTCCGGCGTCTCCGCTGAATGAACAGCGGCTCTTGATTCCGGATGTTCTGCTCGCCATCGAACATCAGACATGGGGAGAACTCAAATTTGAAAATTTCATACCCTCCGGCTGAGAGTCCTCCCATTGCTCCTTTTCGGGACTCTCCGTGTTGAGAGAAGACGGCAGATTGATAGCGACTTCAAAAAACGGATTAAACCTTCCGCCCGGCGCGAATGCCGCTGAAAAAGCCCGGAACTACGTCCGGCTGCATTGGAAATATAGGGAACCGGGCCCCTCCGCCCCCGATGGCTGCGGGGATTCCCCCTCTTCCTGTCCTCCGGACGGTTTTACTGATCTGCTAAGCCGAATCCAGAGCCATTCGCTCTGCATATCCGGAATGGCTTTCCAGGACGCCTGGAATTTGGATTTGGATCGATTGCAGCGCTGCTGCGTGCATGTAGCCACACCGCAGAAGACCCTGGTTCCTTTGTGCGCCTATTACCTGACGGACAGCAAAGGACGCAAACTGATCGATCAAGACCCGTGCTATTTGTTAAAGTAATACCTTCATCCTGGCGAGAAATCATTGACTTTTAATCTGGAATCCTGGATCCACCATAACATTAAGGCTTCGGGGATCGTCAACAGCGAGTCGCCGATTTCGCGAGACTGCGTTCAAGCCTACGATGATTTCAGGTTGAGGGAGGTCGTGCGTTACTGCTTCGAAAGAAGCGCCTTCTACCGCGACCTGTTTCGGGCGGCGGGACTGGAACCGGACAGAGTTCGCGGCACAGCGGACCTGGGCAGAATCCCATTTACGGAACCGGAGCATATTGCAGAAAACCCTTTCCGATTTCTCTGTACCTCTCAGGCGGAGGTTGCCCGCCCGTACACTTTTGTCACCTCGGGCACCTCAGGACCCCAAAAGAGAATCTTCTGGACTCCGGGAGACTTGGGCAGAATTGTAGCTTTTATGACCGCCGGAATAGGAACGGTTGCCGATGCCGGAGACACGGTGCTGATACTGCTCCCCGACGGCAGACCCTACAGCCAGTCGGATTTGCTGAAAAGGGGCGTTCAAGGACTTGGAGCCACCCCCGTTGTGGCGGACATCGACCTGAGCGCGCGGGAGCTGCTGAAGACGATCGAAGAAACCCGCTGCGCGGTTGTTTTCGGATACACGCGCAAACTCTTCCGCCTGACACAGGAACTCCGGAAGCAGGTTGACTTGCGGCGTTTGAGCGTAAACATTTTATTTCTCGCCGCGGAATATGTGCCCGACGCCATGCGTCATGAGTTTCAATCGGCCTGGGGCTGCGGCGTCCGCACGCATTACGGCCTGACGGAAATGGGACTGGGTGTAGCCGTCGAATGCGAGGCGGGAGACGGCTACCACTTTAACGAGGCGGACCTGTTGCTGGAGATAATCGATCCGCAAAGCGGCGAACCGGTCCCGGACGGAGAGGAGGGGGAACTGGTTTTTACCACTCTCACGCGGGAGGCAATGCCTTTGATCCGATACCGGACGCACGATATTTCGCGGCGTATTCCCGGTCCCTGTTCCTGCGGCGCGACCAGCCTTTTAAAGATCGGCAAAGTAAAAAAACGCCTGGAAAACATTGTGCGAGTAGCAGGGGGAGATGAGGTGTACCCCGCTCTGTTCGACGATCTTCTTTTTGAAATACCGGGACTGGTGGATTATCAGGTAATTCTGACAAAGGAAGAGGGCAGAGACCGGATGGATTTCAAAATTGAGATGCAGGAGGGTCCGGCGAGTCCGGCGGCGATAAAAAAAGCGCTGTCCTCCGCTCCCATACTTTCCCGAAACATCTCCAGGGGGACAATGGTTGAGCCCCGAATAGAACTGACGCCCCCCGGAGCTCTCCGGACCGTCAGCCGCGAAAAGAAGATGATCCTCGACCGCCGCGCTCCGGAATAAAGCCGCCAAGCCGCATAGGGCGCCAAAACAACGCCAAAGAGGAATTCATTCTTTGCGGTTTTTCGCGCCCTTGGCGGCCTGGCGGTTACTCTTAAAAGGGCTTGCGGGCGCGGATGAAGGCGCTCAGGAAACTGCCGTCACCTGGGTTCAGGCCGTCCCGAAACTTCCAGCCATCTTCCAGCAGAAAAGAAAAGGCCTCCGCCGCGGTAAAAATGCGCACGGGTTCAATTTCAATTTCGAGAAACCCTGCAGCCGCCAGCGTGTCTCCATATTCTTCTTCGTCCAACGCGCCTGCGATGCAGCCGACCCAGAGCAACACGCTCTTTTTTATCGCGGCAGGGATTTCCCCGCGCGTGACGACATCGCAAACGGCGAAGCGTCCACCGGGTTTCAGCACTCGAAAAGCCTCACGCATCACTTCATCTTTGTCAACGGAAAGGTTAATGGCGCAGTTGGAAATCACCACATCAACGGAGCCATCACGCAGCGGGATGTTTTCCATTTCCCCTTTGAGAAACTCGGCATTGCGCACACCGGCCTTTTTCTGATTTTCGCGCGCCAGGCTCAGCATTTGGTCTGTCATTTCCAGACCGCAGGCCCAGCCTCCCGGCAATACTCTTCGAGCCGACAGCAGCACATCGATGCCTCCCCCGCTGCCGAGATCCAGCACAATTTCTCCCGGCTTCAGGTCGGCCAGTGCCGTAGGGTTGCCGCAGCCCATCGATGCCGACACGATGTCCTCGGGCAATAGCTCTTTTTGAAGGCTGTCATAGACATTTGCCGGGATCGCGGCTGCAGCGGGGCAATTGGCAAGGCCGGGGCCCGAACTAATTCTCAGAGCGGCCGCACCATATTTTTCCTTTACAACCTTTTTCACATCCATGAGAGATCCGCCGCAGTTCCCGATTAAATGCCGTCCTCTTTAAGATTAGTCGAAACGGCGGTATGAAATCCCGGTTTCCGAACAATTTTTAACGTGCCGGTCCGATCCGGCTGAAATATCTCGAGGGTCGGCAACGTAACAAAGAGTGTACTCTTTGAATCACGTGATAAATGTTGACAATCCATTGCGAAATGCAGCAAATTGTAAGCATCCGTTCATGAGCAAAGCTCTTAGATCGAGGTTTTAATGGGTTTTACCCCCTAATAGTGACATCCAAATCAATACTAAGCGAAGGAGTAATTCTATGCCTGGAGGCAAGAAAGCCGAAAGTGAAGAAGCTGCTGCCAAAAAGAGGCTCTCGAGACGAGATTTTCTTGTTACCGGCGGAGCTGTTGTTGCGGTCGACGCGTTGATCGCTACAACTCCCGCAGGCGCCGCTGCAGCGGCTCCCACTTCCCCGTCCCCTGCCGCGGTCAAGGAAACGCCCGCGTCCAAAGGTTATTTAGTCTATGACAGCAAAAAGTGCGCCGGCTGCACAACCTGCATGCTTGCCTGTTCGTTGACCCACCATGGAGTCCAAAGTCTGTCGCTTTCACGCATCCAGATTATGCAAGACTCCTTTGGTAAGTTTCCTTACGACATCATTATGGCGCCCTGCCGGCAGTGCGTCACCCCGCCCTGCGTTCTCAATTGCCCCACAGGCGCCGCCCATGTGGACACTGCAAACGGCAACGTTCGCGTCATTGACGCCAAGAAATGCATCGGCTGTCAAACCTGCCTTCGCATGTGCCCGCAGCAGCCCCATCGCACCGTGTGGAATGCGGAAGCAAAGAAGGCCATCAAATGCGATCTTTGCATTGATACGCCATTCTGGAATGAAAAGGGGGGTCCCGGAGGCAAGCAGGCCTGCGTGGAGACCTGCCCGATGAAGGCGATCAAGTTTGTTGCGGATACGCCCAACCAGAAAGAGACTGAAGGTTACGATGTGAATCTTCGGAATGATCACTGGCTGAATCTTGGTTTGGTGGACAACAGCACCGTTATTCCGCCCAGGATGAAAGCGATGGCTTCGGCCAAGAAACCCATGATGAAGTCTGCGCCGAAACCGAAGGAATAGGGAGGATACGAATATGACAGGCGGATATACCGGTAAGATATTAAGAGTCAATCTGACTACAAAAGAGATCAGCAAGATCGACACGGCCAAATATGAGGAGTTCGGCGGCGGCCACGGCATGGGCTCCGCAATCTTTTTTGATCTCGTTGGAGATCAGCTGCCGTTTCCGGCTTTCGATCCCCGAAACCTGATCATCATGATGGCCTCGCCGTTTTCAGGAACCTTTATGCCGGGCTCCGGACGCTGTGAAGTGCAGGGCCTCGGCCCGATGCTGTATCCGATTGAATGGTTCGGCCACAGCAATTTCGGAGGCCGTTTTACGGCGCAACTGAAATTTGCCGGATGGGACGGCATTGTCGTCGAGGGAGCGGCAAGCGACCCCGTGTGGATCAACATCGTCGACGACAAGGTCACGATTGAAAGCGCCAATGGGATTTGGGGCATGTACACATGGGACGCGCAGGAGGAGATTTCCCGCCGCGTCGTGCCCAGCCTGAAAATGGGCGAATGGGCGGAACTGGCTCAGAATTGTTATACGACGCAGTTGCCTGCGGTAGTTTGCTGCGGACCGGCGGGAGAAAATATGAGCCGCCTGGGATGCCTGCTGCATGGCCCGGGATCTCAGGCCGCACTTTGCGGCTTCGGCGGCGTTTTTGGATCCAAAAAGCTCAAGGCGATCAGCGTCCTCGGAACGGGAAGCGTGCCTATTGCGGACCCGAAGGCATTTATGGATGCGCGGCTCTGGTTCCGCCAGTTCCAGTGGGATGTGGATAATCCCCGCGAGGGCTCCCGTTTCAGCGGCGGCGCCTACGCGCTGATCAGCGGATCGCCCAGCGGCGGCAATGTCAGCAACGGAAGCATCCCCCTGGTTCCCGCGCGCGCGGCCGCCTGTGCATCCTGTCCGCGGGGCTGCCGCATGCGCCTGGCTTCGGGCGACAGCAATGAGTCCGTCTGCGCCGGATCGATGTTCACACGCATCGGCGGCGGCGGATTCGGGCCGCCGCAACCGGGAGCGAGCCGAATGCCTCAAGTGATCAGCGGCAAATTGACGCGCCAGGGGAACGACTTGATGCACAAATATGGGCTGGGCCACTGGCAGCTGATGGCCACCCAGGGATACATCAACTTCCTTGAGAGACAGGGCATCATCGGCAAAGGGAAGGACATTGATCCCGATCTTCCGCCCGCGGGCACCTTTGCGTATTACGAAGCTCTGATGCGGAAGATTTCGCTGCGCGAAGGCAAGTTCGGCGATTGGGCGGCGGAGGCGGCCGCAAGGATGGCCGAAAAGCTCGGACGCTACAAGGAAGATGTTTCCAGCGGCAACCTGCGGCTGACCTACTATGGAACGCAGGAACACTACGATTCCGCCACGCAGGTGGAGTGGGGTTATGGTTCCATTCTTGGGGAGCGCGATCTGATGCTCCACATGATGGCCAATTACCCGCTCCACTGGATGGCCATGTCGGGCGACCCCTATCTGTCCGCCGAAGAAGCCGCCAAGCTCTATACGGATGCTATGGAACCGTACAACGGCGACATCTACATGGTGGACTACAGCGAGGGTCCGACCGGAATTT
>CAZLHW010000201.1:0-7162 GCA_964559085.1 uncultured Acidobacteriota bacterium
CTGGGTGTCGTATTCCGTGAAATCACCGAGATGCAGGCGCGCGCCATTTTCGAGGCTGCCGTTGCAGTGCAGAAGAAGGGCATTAAAGTACTGCCCGAAATAATGATTCCGCTTGTGGCCGATGTAAACGAATTAAAGATGCAGGCTGAAGTCGTTCGCCAAGCTGCCGCCGCAGTCTGCGAAAAAGCCAAACAGCAGATCGACTATATGGTTGGAACCATGATTGAATTGCCTCGGGCCGCATTAACAGCCGATCGCATTGCCGAGGAAGCCGAGTTCTTCTCGTTTGGAACCAACGATCTCACTCAGACTACCTTTGGAATTTCCCGCGACGACTCGGGAAAATTTCTCCCCTACTATGTCGAGAATCGTTTGTTTGCAGACGATCCGTTCCAAGTTTTGGATCAACAAGGTGTCGGGCAGCTCGTTCAGCTTGGCACGGAAAGAGGCAGAAAAACACGGCCGGATTTAAAGGTTGGTATCTGTGGAGAGCACGGAGGAGAGCCTTCATCCGTGATATTCTGCCATAAGGTTGGGCTGAACTATGTATCGTGCTCACCCTACCGGGTGCCCATTGCAAGGCTGGCAGCGGCGCAGGCCGCCCTGGGATCGGACCAAACCATTGCGCACACTGCCTAGAATCTGACGATCCAGAATCCGCGCTTGGCGATTGAAACCCGTTCTTGGGCTTCCAATCGTCAAGCGCAAATCGTTCATTCCGGTACCCTAATCGTAGTATTCCAATCCCAGATGGGTAATCATCTCTTCGCCCTTCAGGTAGCGCAGAGTATTTTTAAGCTTCATCTGCTGGATGAAAAGATCGTGTTCCGGGTACAGTTCGGGAGCGCACATCGGGCTTTTGAAGTAGAACGATAGCCATTCCTGAATGCCGCTCATGCCGCAACGGCTTGCCAGATCCAGAAAAAGCACAAGATCCAGCACAATCGGCGCCGCGAGTATGGAATCTCTGCACAGGAAATCAACCTTGATCTGCATCGGATAACCAAGCCATCCGAATATATCGATGTTATCCCATCCTTCTTTGTTGTCACCCCGCGGAGGATAGTAGTTGATGCGAACCTTGTGCGTGTAGTTGGAATAGAGATCGGGATACAGCTGGGGCTGCAGAATGTGTTCCAGAACTGAAAGCTTGCTTTCTTCTTTGGTCTTGAACGATTCCGGATCATCCAGAACCTCCCCATCGCGGTTTCCAAGAATATTTGTTGAAAACCAACCGTTCAGTCCGAGCAGTCTGGATTTCAATCCGGGGGCCAGAATTGTTTTCATGAGAGTCTGCCCGGTTTTGAAATCCTTGCCGCAGATAGGAACATTCCTATCCTTCGCCAGCTGTATCAGCGCCGGAATATCCGCGGTGAGGTTCGGCGCGCCGTTTGCATAGGGAATTCCCTCCTTGATCGCCGCATAGGCATAAATCATGCTGGGCGCAATCCCAGGGTCGTTGTTTTTAAGACCCTGCTCAAAACTTTCAATAGTCTGGTGCACGGCCGACCTTTTAAGGAAAATCTCCGTGCTGCCGCACCAGATCATGACGATACGGGACAAATTATTCTGTTTTTGAAAGTTCTTTATATCTTCCTGTACCTTTTCCGCCAATTCCATCTTGCTGGCGGCCTTTTTCACATGCGTGCCGTCCAACCGTTTCACATAGGCCTTGTCAAACGCGGCCGGCCACGGACGGATGCTTTCCAAAGATGGCCGGATACTGTCGATCAGGCTTTTTTCAAGAACCCCTGCTTTGGAGGCAGCCGTGTAGATGTCGTCGGAGAATATATCCCATCCTCCGAATACAAGATCATCGAGCGAAGCAAGCGGTATGAAGTCTTTAATGCGCGGTGTTCGGTTATCGGTGCGCTTGCCCAGGCGAATAGTGCCCATCTGGGTCAGTGAACCAATCGGCTTAGCCAAACCTTGTCTGACCGCCTCGACCCCGGCGATAAATGTTGAGGTAACAGCACCCATTCCAGGAATTACTACGCCCAGCTTTCCTTGGGCGGGCGCAATCTTCTGTCCTTTGGAGATCATCTTTCCATTCCTCAAGAGGGACAACGCACAAGGCGTTATCCGGATTATTATAAATCTGCCACCGGGCAAAAGCGCCCCTGACACAGTTCGCCTTGCCCTGAAAAAAGTCGTGTTTTGAAATTATTACAGCTTTCCAACCGAAGAAAGGGAGAAAAGCTCGAACAATTTCAAAGCACAACCGCGCTTCCGGCACGTTGAAAATCTTAATCAGGCTCCCCTTTCGATTACGATTTTGGAGATATCGGCAATGCCGCTGAAAAGCAGTGAAACGCACTGCAAAAGCGCAATTCGATTCTTTCGAATTGCCGGATCTTCCGCCATTACCATTATTTCTTTAAAAAATTCATCGACGACCAGCCGCATGGATGCCAGAGCACGCAGAGCCGTATCGTAATCATGACTTTTTTGCGCTGTCGCCACCTCTGGTTGTACCCTGCGATAAGACTCCCACAGAGCTTTCTCCGCAGGTTCCCTCAACAGCGATGCATCAAGAGTCTCTTGTATGCTTTCCGCCTGATTCAGGATATTCATAATGCGTTTGGAATTGGACGCAAGCGACAGGAAATCCGGAGCCTGCCTCAGCTTCTGAAAGGACCTCAGGCGCTCAAGCGCATCAAGCGGATCGTCCGAACCGGCGGCCAATACCGCATTGATGCAGTCGTAGGTAAATCCCATTTCCTCAAACAAAAAGCGGAGGCGCCCTTCAAAAAATTCCTTCAGCTCTGCGGCAATCTTTTCGTCCGGCCGGTTATGTGCGCGCAGGCTCCATCGAATCAGCTGTTCCAGGGAAAGACTCAGCCGGTGGTCGAAGATGATTTTAAGAATGCCGTTAGCCTGGCGGCGAACAGCAAACGGGTCTCCCGAGCCTGACGGTATCAGCCCGACACAGAAACAACCGCAAACCGTATCCAGGCGATCCACAAGTGCCAGAATGGCGCCCGTCATTGATGACGGTGACGCCGAGTTTGCAGACTTTGGGTAATACTGTTCATAGACCGCACGCCACACGGCTTCCGGATATCCCTCGGCCCGCGCATATAGTCCGCCCACAATGCCCTGCAGGTCGGTGAATTCCTTCACCATTTCCGTTATCAAATCGCACTTGAATATACGCGCTGCACTCTCGAGATCCCCGGTGATTTCTTTCCGTCCCAAAGCGGTTGCCACCTGGGGCAACAGCTCGAGCACTCGGTGTGTTTTATCATAATACGATCCGAGTTTTTCCTGAAAAAGAACGTTCTTCAGCAAATCTGCGCGGTCGATCAGCTTGACCCTGCGATCCGTATCCCAGAAGAATGCAGCATCCGCGAGGCGCGCCCTCAAGACTCTCTCATGCCCGGACCGGATGAGGCCTTTCTCATCCGATTGCAGATTGACCACCGCAAGAAAAACCGGGAGCAAATCTCCCTGAGGGTTCAAGACGGAGAAGTATTTCTGATGCTCCCGCATCACGGTGATCAGAATTTCCTGAGGGAGTTCCAGAAATCGCGGTTCAAAGGATCCGCAGATTACCGAGGGCATTTCATTGAGATTCACCACCGTTCTAAGCAGATCCGGATCCTCCAGCAGACGGCCGCCGCATTTTGCGGCTTCCCGCTGCAAGCCGTCGGTAATGCGTGCTTTCCGCTCTTCCGGATCCACAAGAACGGAATTCGCACGAAGCGCATCCCGCAGGGAATCCATTGATGTGACAGCGATTCTCGCCTTGCCGAGAAACCGGTGCCCGGTTGTAAATTTTGAGGAAGCGACATCCGCTATCCGAAAGCGAACAATTTTCCCGCCGAAAAGAGCAACGATCCAGCGAAGGGGACGTGCAAATCGAAAGCCGTCAGTGCTCCAGTGCATGGTTTTGGGGAACTGAATTCCTGAAATAGCGGCAGTGATCAGCTTCTCCAGAATCCTATGCGTTTTTTCTCCGCGCACAGTGCGTTTTAAGCAAACATATTCGCCCTTGGGCGTCTCAACGACAGTGAGTTGCGCTACAGTGGCGCCGTTTTTCTGGGCAAAGGCAAGAGCCGCCTTGGTCGGCTCTCCGGCTGCATCATAGGCAACCCGCCTCGGGGGCCCCAGGATTTCCTCCTCCAGATCCTCCTGCCGTATGGGAAGAGCGTCCAACCCGACGATAATTCGCCGGGGCGTGAACCATTGCTTATATCCGCCCGCAGGCAGCCTCTGCGCTTTCAGCATATTTACAAGAAGCGCTGAAAACTGGCATGCGGCATCCTCCAGCATCGACGCCGGGATTTCTTCTACACCAAGTTCAATAACAAGTTCTGAGTTTTCCATAATAAAAACTAAGCCGTCCCCGCCAGCGCCGCTCTGTGCGATTCGAGGAGCGGGAATCCCTGCCGTTGTCGACTCTCGAGATAGCGCCGAGCAACTTCACAGGCAAGTTGTCTCACTCTGGCGATGATGCCAACTCTTTCCGTAACGCTGATTGCGCCCCGAGAGTCCAGCAGATTGAACGTATGCGAGCACTTAAGGCAAAAATCGTAGGCAGGCAGCACCAGATCCATCTGCAGCAAACGCTTGCTCTCCTCTTCGTACAAAGAAAAGAGCTTGAACAGCATTTCGATATTCGCCGCCTCAAAATTGTATTTTGAAAATTCAACTTCCTCGCGATGTCGAATATCCCTGTATGTGATCGCATCCGACCATTGCAGATCGTAGATACTGTCAACCTGGGCGATGAATGTTCCGATTCTTTCCAAACCATAGGTGATCTCGGCGCTGATCGGCTCCAGATCCAAGCCGCCGGCCTGCTGGAAATAGGTAAATTGCGTAATTTCCAGTCCATCCAGCAAGACCTGCCATCCGATTCCCCATGCTCCCAACGTCGGAGATTCCCAATTGTCTTCTTCAAAGCGAAGATCGTGCTCCTTAAGATTTACACCGAGAGCAGCGAGACTCTGCAGGTAGAGAGCCTGAATATTTTTGGGCGAAGGTTTAAGAATCACCTGATACTGGTGGTGTTTCTGAACTCGGTTTGGATTGTCGCCATAGCGCCCGTCCGTCGGACGGCGTGAAGGCATCACATAAGCGACCCGGTAGGGTTCCGGGCCCAAGACGCGGAGGAATGTTTCCGGCGCCATGGTTCCGGCGCCGACTTCAACATCGTAAGGTTGTTGCAGCACACAGCCGTGCCTGTCCCAAAACTTTTCAAGAGTTAAAATGATCTGTTGTATATTTTTCGGTTTCATTAGAGTTCGAAAGCTCTATAGCGCTTCCTTTAGTATCCGATAGGATTTCAGTTTTTTTTCCAGATGCAATTCAAGAAGTTTCTGGGTTAATGGCTCGATATCGCGGATTGCATCTTCCGTGTCCTTCAGTAAAACAAACTGTTCCGGAGAAAGCCTCCCCATTGCCGCCAAGGCTGCCGATGCCGCAGCCCCAATTTTGATACCGCGTCCCCGCGCACAGGCGCCGCACCGCGCCTGCCCTGCGTCCAACCATGCAAAAAACTCAACATCTTTAACACATTTGCCACAATCCGAGCAATAGGCATAATTGGGAAGCAGGCCGCTTAGCCGTAAGCACCAGACTTCAAAGTAGCGGATAAGGGCCGGCCGAACGCCGCATTTCTCGCCGGCATTTAATGATGCCAGAAATAGTCGGAAGAAGGGGCTATTCCCCTGATTGTCCGGCACCAGCTCATTGCATATTTCCGCGAAGTAATGAAATGCAGCCATCCGCGATAAACTCGGATTTCTGCCAAGATAGGAATGAATCAGCTCCGTCCGGCGGATTTGGCTGAGATCTTTTCCTTCTCGAAAAAAAAACTCCAGATGGATATGGTTCAGCGGTTCAAGATTTCCGCTGCCTGGGCTCTGCGGCTTTTTTGCCCCTTTGGCCACCGCGCGAACCTTTCCATTATCCCGTGTCAACAAAAGGAGGATGCGGTCCGAATCGGAGAGCGTGTACTGGCGCAAAACAATGGCTTCGTCCTCAAATACCGGCATGGCGCTAGCGGAAACGGATCCGTTGCTGTCTCTTGCGGTTGAAACCATCCCCGGGGTTTCGCGCCCGCAGCGGCGCAAAAATTCAGTCCCCTGATTTTCAGTGATGCTGCACGGAATCGGCGAGGGTCATTTCTTCCGACGGCCGTTTACGCCGCAGGATCCCATAGAAACGCGCAAGCGGCCCGGATGCAACATACCCTCCCGCAAGAATCAGAAGTGTCGGCCTTGAAAGGAAGAATATCAAGGCAAATAACAGAGCCATTACCAAAACGGCAAGGTGGGATTTTTTTCCCAATGTAAGATACTTCATGCTGCTGTAACGAATGGTGCTGATCATCAGAAATGCAAGCATAAATACGACAGCCAGCATCATATTACAGCCCATCGGATTTTTGATCGGCTCTCCAAAGAAATGGACAATGGCCGCAATGGCACCGCCCCCGGCAGGAATCGGAAGGCCCACGAAATGCTTCAAATGCTCGGCCTGCACATTAAAGCGGGCCAGGCGCATGGCGCCGCAGATTGTGAAAGTAAATGCGGCAATATAGGCAAGACGGTAATCCGCTACAGACAATCCCCATACAAGCGCAAGAAGCGACGGCGCAATTCCAAATGATATAACGTCGGCGAGCGAATCCAGTTGAAGACCGAATCCGGTGCTGGAATTGGTGAGCCGTGCAATTCTTCCGTCAAGAACATCAAGGATTATCGCAATTCCTATGGCATGAGCCGCCGTGCCGAAATTGCCGTGCATCGTGGCTAGAATCGCATAATACCCGCAAAAGATGTTTCCCACTGTGAAGAGGCTCGGCAGCACAAAGACTCCGCGTCCCAGATGTCTAGGCCGAGGGGGAATTGCAGGCGATGGATTTTCGATCGGTGACGCTTTCATGAGTAGTCTCCGAGAATGGAACTCCCGCCGCGCACGCGGTCGCCTATATTAACCAGAATTTTCACCTGCTCCGGAATCGTAATATCAACACGAGATCCAAATCGTATCAAGCCGAACAGTTCTCCTCGCTCCAAGGTTTGCCCGGCTTCTTTCCAGCATACCACACGGCGCGCGATCAACCCAGCAATCTGCCGCACCACGATCTGTATCCCCTGCCCGGAAATAGTAAGGATATTCTGTTCATTCACTCGGGAAGCTTCTTCGTCAA
>CAZLHW010000202.1:0-7149 GCA_964559085.1 uncultured Acidobacteriota bacterium
CTCGATCATCACCTGGCAATCGTGCGCCCAAGCCTTAAGCGTAAGCTCTCCCAGCGTGTCGAGTTCTGCGAATTGCGCTTCATCGTTGGCATCCGCCAGCGATCCGGGCCGCAGCCCGTCGCCCAGAGAAATCGCTGCATCGTAAGCTTTCAGAATCTCGCAGATTTCATCGAATCGCGTATAGAGAAAATTTTCACGGTGGTGCGCAAGACACCACTTGGCCAGAATGGATCCGCCCCGGCTTACAATTCCCGTCAGGCGCTTTGCCGTAAGCGGGATGTAGCGCAGAAGCAATCCCGCGTGAATTGTAAAATAGTCCACCCCCTGCTCGGCTTGCTCTATCAGCGTGTCGCGGAAAATATCCCATGTCAGTTCTTCCGCTTTGCCCTCCACTTTTTCCAGGGCCTGGTAGATCGGAACCGTGCCGATGGGAACGGGGGAATTGCGAATTATCCACTCGCGCGTTTCGTGAATATTCTTGCCTGTGGAGCGGTCCATCACCGTATCGGAGCCCCACCGTATGGCCCATGTCATCTTTTCCACCTCTTCCTCGATGGAGGACTTCATCGAGGAGTTGCCGATATTCGCATTGATTTTCACCAGAAAATTCCGACCGATGGCCATGGGCTCGATTTCGGGATGATTGATATTGGCGGGAATAATCGCCCGGCCGCATGCAACCTCGTCCCGCACGAATTCGGGCGACAGATTCTCCCGCAAGGCGACAAAGTGCATCTCGGGAGTGACGATGCCCTTTTTTGCGTAATGCATTTGAGTGACCGTCCCTTTCCCGCGCAAGACTTTTCTGCCGATGGGCAGGGCGACATCCGGATCGCTATGCCCCTGTATGGGGCGATAGCCGGGCTCCCTTACTTCATAATCACCCCGTTCCAAAATCCAGGATTTGCGCAGTTCGGGGAGTCCGCGGCGCAAATCGATGACTGCATCCGGATCGGTATAGGGACCTGATGTGTCGTACAGGCGCAACGGAATATCTTCTTCCGCCGGACCGCTTGATCTCGCTGCGACGTGCAGCCGGATTTCCCGCATCGGCACGCGCATCCCATGGGGGCCGGGAATATAGACTTTTCTCGACCCCGGCAGCGGAACCGTTTCTTCTTTTCGGACACCTGGACCAGGGCCCTGACTCTGCTGCATTGAACCGTCCTCCCTGAGGATTTCTTTGCTTAATTGTCCCAAAACCGGGCGCACATGCCCACCTGCTCCATTGCGGCAGCGGATGCAGGCAGGAAAAGCGTGCCCGCCGCTTACTAAGAGGTTTCCACGCGAATCATGCGTGTGGGGGCGACTATGACGCGCAGCGCGTCAATTTCCTGAAGGGCCTTCCTCATGGATCCTTCCGGCGCCTCGTGCGTCATCATCACCACCGGCACAGCCTTGGCGTGCCGCCGGGTTTTCTGGATCACGCTCGCAATGCTGATTTCATATTTCCCCAATATGCCGGCCACCTGGGCCAGAACGGCGGGCTGATCCAGTGCTGAGACATAAAGATAATAGGCTGAGGATACCTCCTCGATCGGCTTAAGAGTCAGAGGTTTGCGCCCCAGGACAGGAAGATCCTGCGGCACCGCCGCCTGTCCGGCTGCGATACGGCGCGCAATCTCCACAACGTCCGCCCAGACAGAGGAAGCCGTCGGCATTTGTCCCGCCCCCCGGCCGTAAAACATCAGATCGTTGACCACGTCACCGCTCAGAAAAACCGCATTAAAAACGCCGGATACGGCCGACATGGGCGAGTGTTCGGGAATCATAGTGGGATGCACACGCAGCTCCAGCGTCCCGTTTCCGGCTTTCGCTATGGCCAGCAGCTTGATCCGAAATCCCATTTCCCGGGCGAGTGTGATGTCCTCCGGGGTTATTTTTGTGATCCCTTCCACATAGATGTCCTTCAACTTTACAGAAGACCGAAAGGCCAGCGTTGCCAGGATCTGGAGTTTATGTGCAGAGTCGATGCCCTCAACATCATAGGTCGGATCAGCTTCGGCATATCCCTGCGCTTGAGCCTCCGCCAGCACGCGGCTGAATTCCAGTCCCTCGTCGGTCATCTTGGACAGGATGTAGTTGGAGGTGCCGTTCACGATACCGTACAGAGACGTAATGCGGTTTGCGGCCAGGCCTTCTTTTACGGATCGGATCAACGGAATCCCTCCGGCAACGGCCGCTTCAAATGCGAGCATCCGGCCCTTTTCTTTCGCCGCCGCATACAGCTCCTCGCCGTGTGTCGCAAGAAGCGCCTTGTTGGCGGTAACAACGTGTTTGCCGTTGTCCAGCGCCCTCAGGATAAAGGAGCGCGCCGGTTCCAGCCCGCCGATGAGTTCCACCACGATGTCGATAGCCGGATCGTCCAGTACTTTTGCCGGATCCGATGTGAGCGGAAGATCGCCCAGATTGAGGCCCTTTCGCGGATTGGTGAGATCCTTGTCCGCAATAGCGCTTAATACAACGGGGGCGCCGATTTTCTCCTCCAGCTCTTCGCGATGCGAAAGCAGCACCCGCGCCACTCCCGCTCCAACCGTCCCCAATCCCAAGAGTCCAACGCGAATCGGTTTCATAATCACCTCGATATTCGTTGATTATAGACCATTCCACACAGAAAAGTCGTAACTGGTTCTACAAATGCCGATTGCCTGTATAATCGCTGTGATGGGAGGGACTATCCGTTATGCCGACAAACAATTCAAACGACAGGGATCGTCAGTTCATCGCGCAGGTTCGACGCGAACAGGAGCAGCGGATGCGGGGCTATCGCGAACAGGCGCTCAAGATGTTTCCGCCCATTTGCGGCCGCTGCGGCCGCGAATTCGAGGGCAAACGGCTTCGCGAGCTTACTGTCCATCACAAGGATCATAACCACGAGAACAATCCCCCGGACGGCAGCAATTGGGAACTGCTCTGCCACTATTGCCACGACAACGAGCATTCGCGCTATTCCGTGGCGGACTGGTCCGGCGATCCCATACCCGGCGGCCCGCAGGCTACCGTATCGACCTACAATCCTTTTGCGGGTCTCGACACGCTTCTCAAAAAGAAGGGATAAAGGGATAGGCAGGGCTGATGGATTTGCCCCTTTACCCCTCTATCCCTTTGTCCCTTCTTTTTGATCCCTCGATGACATTACGGGCGGACGAGGGGCTTGTAACGGATGCGGTGGGGCTGATCGGCGAGGGCGCCGAGGCGACGCTTGCGGTCGGCTTCGTAGTCCTGGTAGTTGCCCTCGAACCATACGACTTTGGAATCGCCTTCAAAAGCAAGGATATGGGTGGCAATTCGGTCCAGGAACCAGCGGTCGTGGCTGATAACCACGGCGCAGCCGGCGAATTGAAGAAGAGCGTCTTCGAGAGATCTCAGGGTGTCCACATCCAGATCGTTGGTTGGCTCGTCGAGCAGAAGCAGATTCCCCCCGCTTTTAAGAACCTTGGCAAGATGAACGCGGTTGCGCTCGCCGCCTGAAAGATCTTTCACCAGCTTTTGCTGGTCGGAACCTTTGAAGTTAAAAGCTGCGGCATAGGAGCGGGCCGGCACCTCGCGTTTGCCCAGAGTTACGGTATCGCGGCCGTCGCTGATCTCTTCCCACACCGCACGCTCGCCGTTGAGGGCGTCTCGGCTCTGATGGCCATAAGCGCTCGTGACGGGTTCCACAATTCTCTGAGTGCCTGCATCCGGTTTTTCCTCGCCGACAATCATACGGAATAGCGTTGTTTTGCCTGCTCCGTTTGCGCCGATCACGCCGACAATTCCACCGGGAGGCAGTTTGAAAGAAAGGTCTTCGATCAGCAGATTTTCTCCGTACCCCTTTCGGAGATGCACCGCTTCTACGACAAGGTCTCCCAGTCGGGGCCCCGGCGGAATGTGCAGCTCTGTTGCCTGCACCCGCTTCTCGGCTTCCTGCTCCTCGGCCAACAGCTTTTCATAGGCGTTCAGGCGCGCTTTACCCTTGGCTTGTCTCGCTCTTGGAGACATCCGCACCCATTCCAGTTCGCGCTGCAGCGTGCGACGCCGCGCCGACTCCTGCTTCTCCTCGGCGGCAAGACGCGCCTGTTTTTGATCCAGCCATGAGGAATAATTGCCTTCCCACGGAATTCCTTCCCCGCGGTCCAGCTCGAGGATCCATCCCGCCACGTTGTCGAGGAAGTAGCGATCATGCGTGACGGCTACCACCGTTCCCGGGTACTCTTTCAGGAACCGTTCGAGCCATGCGACCGATTCGGCATCGAGATGGTTGGTGGGTTCATCCAGCAGCAGCAGATCGGGGCGCTCGAGAAGCAGGCGGCACAAAGCAACGCGCCGGCGTTCGCCGCCCGAAAGCTTTGTTACATCGGCGTTGCCCGGAGGGAGTCTCAATGCATCCATGGCAATTTCGAGTGTGCGGTCTATTTCCCAGCCGTTGCAGGCATCAATTGCATCCTGGATCCGCGCCTGTTCCGCCAGAACTTTTTCCATTTCCTCCGGGGACAGTTCTTCCGCAAAGCGCGCGTTGATCGCGTCAAATTCTTCCAGGAGATTTCGGATTGCGGAAACGCCCATCTCCACGTTCCCGAGGACATCCCTGGACGGGTCGAGCTGCGGCTCCTGAGGCAGAAATCCGACGCGCACTCCTTCGGCCGGCCAGGCTTCACCCAGGAAATCGGTGATAACGCCGGCCATGATTTTTAACAGGGTACTTTTACCGGCTCCATTTGCGCCGATCAGGCCGAGCTTTGCTCCGGGGAGAAAGGACAGCCAGATTCCCTTCAACACCTCGCGGTTCGGCGGATACACCTTGCGCAGATCTTTCATCACATATATGTACTGATGCGCCCATCAGATTCTCCTTCAGAAACAAAATCCCCAGCCGATTGTACCAGATCATCCAAATCCCCGGACACCCTTGCGTATCGCGATGCTCAGCCAAAGCAGCCGGCCGGCAGTACTCTCTTCTGTCAAAAGACGTTCAGTTTCGATAAAATAGAAAACAGTTAAAGGCGTTCCGAAAGATTGCGCGATTATCGACGCAGATGGGATGCTCCCCATGATCGGCGAGACGCGGAACCACTCCAAATCCACACCTCACGCAGACAGTCGCTCGGCAGTGCTGCGATGTTGCAGATACGCTCAAAGAAATAGCAATGCTTCAGTCCCTCACCGTTGTTTTCATGTGAGATCGCGCGAAAGCGGATCCCGGTGAACAGGAGCCTCTTCTCAAATTGACATCTGGCTTGTCGAATAGAGCTTTCTTTTGGGAACCCGAGGAGGTTTGCCATGAAGATCAAAGTTCGCGACGTCGATGATGTAAAAATTCTGGATTGCAGCGGCAAGATCACGCTGGGAGAGGGGACATTGAATCTTCGAAACGCGCTGCACGACGTTCTGCAGAGCGGGGCCAACAAGATTGTCCTTAATCTCGCGCACACGCACTATATCGACAGTTCGGGAATCGGGGAGCTGGTCCATTCCTATACCACGATTACCAGCAACGGCGGGCAATTGAGGCTCCTGAATCTGACCAAAAAGCTCGAAGATCCGCTGATCATCACCAAACTGATGACGGTTTTCCAATCATTCAACGACGAGAGAGCGGCTATCGAGAGCTTTAAATAATCCGCCGTCTCTCAACCGGGTAGGGCGCGAACCGGCCGAAAACATATCTTTGCGCGGCTTCCCCATTTGCCCGGGGCGCGTAGGGCTTCTTCCCGAACAGGCCGCGCAACGCTTTGCCGAGAGCGCCCCCCTCTTTGGATTCGGAGCCTGAAATAGCGGAGCCCAGGATGCTGCGCGCCGCGTTTTTTGTGTCCGGAACGAACTTGGGATCCGATGCGGTGCCGCGAACAAAGAACGGCAGGCTGAGCCCCTTACCGGCGCGTAGCTTTGTTAACACAGCGCCGACGCCGGATGAGGGTTTCAGGTTTGCAAGCATGGTGAAATCCAGGGTCTGCTCCGGCGCGATTTTTCCTGCTCCCGTAAGTCTTCCCAGCGCAGGCATCTCCAAAAGGAGATTGCTGACCTGAATTCCGTCCGGAGTCATTTTCATCGCAGATGAAAATTTCTCGATCTCGGTCTGCTGATTCGACGGAATCCCTGCAAGAGCAGCCAGAGCGGACAATTTGCCTGCCAGGTCAAACCCTGCCAGCCGAGTTCCCGCAATATCCGCCGTGCCTTCGGTAATCAGTCTGTCAACCGGCCCTTCTGCTGTTAGATCCACATTCATGGATCCGCCCTCGAGAGAAGCTCCCTTGGGAAGGGTGACGCCAAATGCCGGCAACAGCGCTGTCAGGTCCTGAACAGGCATATTGACGCCGCGCAGTTTCATCTTCAGGACCGCGTGATCCTGCTGAATACTGTAGGTCCCGCTCAACTGAGCCGACGCGGCGCCGCATTGAACTTTTACATTGCCGACCGTTCCGCTCTTTTCCACAAGGTCATAATCCAGCCTGTAGTCGAGCCCTATCGGCCGGGCCGCCGGCGATCCGCCCTTTACAACCTGCAGATTGCCGGCATCCGCATGGCCTTCGCTTGTGACCCGCCTGCCGTCGGATGTTGCCGTGCCTCTGAAATCCAGGAGCCCGGAAAGCCCGGAATCGGGTGCCGCAAATCCGGAAGAAACAAGGTCAAATTTATCCACAAGCAGGGACGCCGTCATCGGTGTTGCAAGGAGATCGGCAGGGCTGAGCGGCCCGCCGACACCATCCAGTTTAAGTGTGCCGCCGCCGGGAAGCGAGGCCGTTATCGTGAAAGGAAAAGGTGTTGTGAATGAAAGATTGCCGGCGGTAATGTTTACGTCCTCATAAACGGTTGGCTTCCTGTTCCCTTGCGCGACGGTGATGCGGCCGCCGTTTATTCTCAGTTCCTTGATCAGGGCCCTGCTTTCAAGAACCCTGGCTGCATCCGAAGCGGCCGTTTCCTCTGTGCCCGCGTGCCTGCTGCCCAGATCCGAGAAATTCCATTTGCCGGATGGGGAGCGAATAAGATTAATGGACGGCCGGTCGAGAGATATGCCTGTGATTCGGACCTCTTTATCGAAAATTAAAGGTTTCAGTTCAACGCGCGCCTTCAGCGATTTCGCAGTTACAAATGGCGAATCGCGGAAGGCCGGATTATCGGCTATGACAATATCTTTTACGCCGACGCTTCCGCCAAGAAGGGAGAGAGACA
>CAZLHW010000203.1:0-642 GCA_964559085.1 uncultured Acidobacteriota bacterium
GCGCCGGATTGAGGCTTAGGATGGACCCGGATGGCGAATTCTAAAATAACGGCTTCCAAAATTTCAGTGGACGGACGCCGCTTAAGAGATGTTCTGAGGATGCATGCCGCATGGCTGAACGGGAATGGGGGCGAGCGTGCCAATATTCGCGGCGGCAACCTTGCGGATGCCGATCTGCGCGGCGCTGATTTTCGCAACTCCATTTTAATCGGCACCACATTTCTGGATGCGGACCTGTCCAACGCGGATTTCAGCGGAGCGGAATTGCATAAATGCGACTTCCGCGGTGCGGCAATGTCCAGGTCCGATTTTACGGGGGCGACCCTCGATCATGTCAATTTCCAGCAGTGCATTCTTTCAGAATCCAGTTTTTCGGAAGCCCAAATGGATAAGGTGATGTTCCAGAATGCAACCTTGCGAGATTGCCGTTTCTTTGATGTCCGGATGAAAGCCTGCGATTTTGCGGGTGCAAACCTTCATTCTTCCTTTTTCAATCATGCCGTCGTTTCGGAATGCTGTTTTACCGATGCAAACATGGAAAAAAGCAGCTTGTTGCGCTGCAGGCTGCGCTCCTGTCGTTTCATTGCATCGAATCTCTCCGATGCCAACGAGGACAATCCCAATCTATCTTCATGAAAGAGC
>CAZLHW010000203.1:652-3606 GCA_964559085.1 uncultured Acidobacteriota bacterium
CAAACCTTTCATCGGTGCAGGCAGCCGATTGTGATTTTCAATTCGCCAAATTCAGTTCCGCAAAGCTGGCTTCGGCTAACCTTGTACAAAGCAATTTTTGTGGCGCAATCATGACCAGCTGCGATTTTCGCGAATCCAATCTCAGCACTGCGGATTTCTCCAGAGCCATGCTTCTGGATTCAAATTTTAGCGAAGCAAATGTTATGGCCACGGACTTCCGCGGATCCGTGCTTGAGGGTGCGCGAGGGCTCACCCCGCGCCAGTTGTCCAAATCGCTTACTTCCTATAGCACCATACTTCCAAGCGGGGGGCGCGGTCCTTTTGTCTAGTCACATTGGAACGACCTACTTCGAGCTCGCGGGTTACGCCACGATTCGGAAAAGAATATTAGTACCGTGCCGCATACGCAAGCAGTCCGTCGTACGCTGTTGACTGGGAGTTTCCCTATTAATAGTGTATCCGCAATAAAAATTTTGGCGTGACATGCATGGTGGGCTGTGCCCGCCCACAAATCAGATTCCAAAAAAAAGCCGGGATTCCCAGCACCGGATATGCCATCATAAGGCGCGTATGTTTATACTTGATTTATTCAGGATGAACGCGGGGAACACCCGGAAGACCTCCCCCGAAACAGAATCTATTCGAAAAATCGTCAAGGCCTTGGATCGCCTGGAGCCTGAAAAAGCAAAATACATCGCCGGCTTTGCCTACTTGCTGGGGCGCGCGGCAAGGGCCGATCTAAATATCAGTCTTAAAGAAACGGAGACGATGGAACGGATTTTGACGGAACGCGCAGGATTGTCGGAAGAGCTGGCCATCCTCGTCATCCAGATGGCTAAAACCCAAAATATTCTTTTTGGGGCCACTGAAAATTATCTGGTAAGCCGTGAATTTCGGTCGGTAGCCACGCATGAGGAAAAGCTTGCCTTGCTGGACTGCTTGTACGCCGTGGCCGCAGCGGAGAATCTGATATCGACAATTGAAGACAATGAAATCAGCCAGATCGCTGATGAACTGAGGATCGAACACCCGGATCTTATCGCTATTCGATCCCGGTACCGCGATTCTCTTGCGGTTTTTCAAAAGGATGTGCTCCCTTGATTGAGATAAGGGGAGAAGGCAAGTACTGTTAGGAAGAGACGTTGCTGTTTTCGGGAAACGTCGATGATTGACATCAGGGTACCCGCGCGTCATACTGGCGTGGGAAAGCTGGATGCCCTGTAAGTTTGGGCAGCGGCGCTTCCGCGCGAATACAGGGTGTTATGCAGGAGCGAAAGGCTCTCAGCGAGGCGAGGATTACGGGGCGCCCGGGCGATAGAATATGAGGGAACCAAAAACCCAGCACCGCATCGTTAGAAATCGGAAAAAGAGCAGCATCCCACTATCCAAACTGCGCACATCGGAGGCGGTTAAAACCGTCGTCGATCATCCCAGGCGCTTTCAGGAACTTTTGCGGATGTTGGAAGATAAGGATCTGGTCGTACGCGGACGCGCTGCAGTCGCCATGGCGCAGCTGTCCGATTATCACCCGGCGCGGCTGGCACGGGTTGCGGCAAGACTCAGCGAATCGTTAAAGGACGATTCCGCCTACGTTCGGTGGCACCTTCTCTATACCTTGGGACGCGTTGGAGAAAAATTCCCAAACCAGGTGCGCCAATTCCTGCCGGACCTGGTTTTGCATTTGGAGGATGAGAACCGCATCTGCCGAATAATGGCGGGCAAAGCCCTGGGGCGAGTTGCAGACCGAAAGCCTGCTTTCATTGAAGAGTGCTTCCGAAATCTGAAAAAGGAAATCCCTGCATCCATAATCCGCAGGAGACGCAACTCATAAAAGGGTCCATAAGACCCGCGATCAGGCTATCTGCAAAACTTTAGTCTTCGGAAAATCCTTCGGTACGGTTATTGTCGGCGAAGAAGCACATAAACCGCACCCACACCTCCATCGCGGGCGGGTGCGGAGGCATAGGCAAGGACATGGCGCGACAACCGCCTTGTCTTTAGGAGTCGCTGCAGATCCTCTTTCAATGTCGCCTTATCGCCGGGTGAATTCATGCCCCGACCGTGAATGATCTTGATGCAGCAGGAGCGGAAACGGGACATCCGGACGATGAAATCCTCAACCGCAATCTGAGCCTCAATGCGATTGAACCCATGAAGATCGATTTGTCCCTGGATGGAATATAAACCGTTGCGAAGCATGGGCAGAAATTTTTTCCCGGCAATGCCGACCCAGCCCTCAATGTATTCGGGGTGATTTAGAACGGGCAGGGAGCTTTGATCCTCAAGCGCTGTTTGCATGAGCCTGCGCTCTTCTAACTCGGAGTCGGTCGGAGCAACCGGGGCGGGCTGCGGCGACGGGTGAATATTATGACGCCAGGATGTGGGATGGACACCGTTCATCGCATTCCGAAACATAGCCTCTTCCGACAATGCAAGTGTGGCATGGCTGACGGGTAAAGCTTCACTTCCGCACATTTGTGGGGGCGGGCATGGAAGGGTCGATTCAGTTTTCAATCGAATGCCGGCTTTATCTATCAGATCCGACAAGCGGCCGAGCGATCGATCGACCGCCACTTTCCTCTTATCAGACATAGTAGCCCTGTACCAAATACACGAATTATTATAAAGAATATCAAAGCATTGAAAAACTTTCCCGGACCACGGAATTCCTATTTGCCGGACTCGGTCGCAGCTGAGTTCCGTTCTGGTGCCAACCTTGATTTTTGCAAGAGATTCGGATACGTTTCAAGCTTGGCATAGGATGTAGACTGACCAGTTTCGCCGAAGAAACGCCACCATAAAAGGAGAAGGCATGATAACATTGACGCCTGCTGCAATCGCCAAGGTCAAAGAGATACTTTCCAAGCGAAAAGAGGATGCGGGTCTTAGAATAGCCGTTATTGGAGGAGGTTGTTCCGGATTTCAATACCAGATGACGCTCGATAGGGAGCCGC
>CAZLHW010000203.1:3616-7144 GCA_964559085.1 uncultured Acidobacteriota bacterium
CTGAAAGTTTTTATCGATTGCCGTTCCATTCCTTCTCGGACCGGTGCGCAGGTGGATTATGTCGACGGATCCAATGGATCCGGCTTCAAGTTTGATAATCCCAATACGCAGGCTGGCTGCGGATGCGGAGAATGCTTTGAAGCATGATAAATCATTTGCAGCCAAGTGATTCTGATATGCGGGTTTTTGCGACCCGCATTTTTTTTTGGAGCTTGCAGTTCTTTGAAAAAAAGCGGGGGAATGCCGATTATCGGGTGGATTCGGCGCATGCCGGAAGGGAAGAGGAGCCGTCATGGCTTATAAAATTTGTCAGGACCAAATAACGTTGGCCGGGATTAAACTATATCCGCGGATCGGAACGACTGCGGAGGAAAAACAAAGGCCGCAGGAATGCCAAGCAGATCTGACCCTCTGGGGCGATTTTGAAGCCGCTGCAGCAACCGATGCGTTGGAAAAGTCCATCGATTATTGCAAGGTACTGAGGACTGCACAGGATACGGCCGGAGCCTCCGATTACAATCTGGTAGAGACCCTTGCCTACAGGATTGCCCGCTCGGTTTTACAAAATTTTCCTGTAAGCCGTGTGAAAATCAGGGTTCGAAAGCGCCCGGCCGCCTTGCGGGGGCAGATAGATTTTGTGGAAGTAGAGATTGAAGAATCCTGACACCAAATTATTGCTAAACGCGGATATTCTGAATAAGGTAGGATTGGATAATGCAAACGGATCTGATGAACTCCCGGAATGAATTCAACGGAAAGATCCGGAAATGGAGAAGGGAAATGCAAGAGCAACCGCCAAAAGCTCCCGGAGTTCTTACCTCAGCGGTGGAGCGCGCCGTCGCATGGGCGCGCAAGTACTCCATCTTTGTTTATCCCTTCGTGACGGCGTGCTGCGGCATGGAATATATGTCTACAGCATCCGGACATTACGACATAGATCGGTTTGGCGCGGGTCTGCCGCGATTCTCTCCACGGCAAGCGGATGTCCTGCTTGTGGTGGGAACCATCAGTCACAAAATAGCTCCCATCCTTCGAACCGTCTATGATCAAATGTGCGAGCCCAAATGGGTTGTAGCCTTTGGCGTATGTACCTGTACCGGCGGTTTCTATGACAATTACGCAACGGTGCAGGGAATTGACACGATTCTTCCCGTGGATATCTACATCCCCGGCTGCCCGCCGCGTCCGGAAGCTGTTCTGGACGGATTAATGAAACTTCAGGAAAAAATTGAAAACCAGAAGCAAATAATTGTGAGGAAAGCATGAAGTCCGACAACGGCGGCGGAGAGACCAAGAGCATGCTTCTCAATATCGGGCCTTCGCATCCTGCAATGCACGGCGTCATCCGCCTGATAACCGAATTGGAGGGCGAGACCGTAAGGAAAGTGGAGGCGGAAATAGGATACCTGCATCGCGCTTTTGAAAAGAGCTGCGAAAACTCGACCTGGACGCAGGCAATTCCCTACACGGACCGGCTGAATTATGTTTCGCCGCTCATCAACAATTTCGGGTATTGTGCCGCGGTTGAGAAACTGCTCGGGATTACGCCGACGGAACGCTGTCAATATATTCGCGTGATCATGAGCGAAATCTCGCGCATTACGGATCATCTGACGTGTATCGCAGCCTCAGCGATGGAACTGGGTGCGATGACGGCCTTTCTGTATTTTATGAAAGCTCGAGAATTCCTTTACGATATTGTTGAGGAGGTTACGGGTGCACGCCTCACCATTTCCTATGGGCGGATCGGCGGCGTCAAGGGCGACCTGCCGGAAGGAATTGCGGACCGGATAGAATCTGCCCTGAAAAAAACAGAGAAGGAAATACGGGAAGTTCACTCTCTGCTGACGCGTAACAGAATTTTCGTCGACCGAACGCGCGATGTGGGCGTTTTAACCAGGGAGAATGCGCTGCAATACTCCATAACGGGACCACTTGCCAGAGCTTCCGGCATTAACTACGACGTGCGCAAGGCCTTCCCCTATTTTGTTTATGATCGGATGCATTTCGACGTTCCTCTGGGAAAGCGCGGCGACATTTATGACCGATACCTGGTTCGAATGGAAGAAATGCGGCAAAGCATACGGATCATCCGCCAATGTTTGAAGGAAATTCCCGGCGGACCGATTCAAATCGGAGCCAACGGAGAGGTAATACCGTCCTATGATCTTGTGGATAGGGCAAAAGTAGGGCTTACCGAGGGCCTGGTAAACGCCGTCAGCACTGTCGAGCCCACTCTTGAGGGTACGGAAAGGCCTTATCATGAACGCATTATGCCGAAAGATAAAAGTGTCGTGCTGCCGACGAAGAGCGATACCTACGGCAATATTGAGGGGCTGATGAACCATTTTAAACTCATTATGAGTTCCCATGGAATCTGTCCGCCCAAGGGAGATACCTATTTTGCCGTGGAAGGCGCCAACGGAGAATTGGGTTTTTATGTCGTCAGCGACGGCAAGGATAGGCCATACCGGGTTCGCGTCCGGCCGCCCTGTTTCTTTGGAATGGCCGGGCTTCACACCATGCTGGAAGGATACATGGTCGCCGATATCGTGGCTACTTTCGGTTCCATCAATATGATTGCGGGCGAACTGGACCGTTAGCGGACCCAAGAGCGGGCGGCAAAGAAAGACGCAAATGATTACACTGAAATCGAAGCGCGAAATTGAAATTATGCGCGAGGCGTGTCGAATTGTTGCCGAGGTTTTGGAGGAATTGCGCCCTCTGTGCAGGGAAGGGGTAGCAACGCGCGAACTGGATGAGAAGGCTGAAAAGATGACGCACCGGCATGGAGCCAAAGCGGCATTCAAGGGTTACCGCGGCTTCCCGAAATCAATCTGCACCTCCATCAATCAGCAAGTGGTGCATGGCATCCCGGGCGAGATCGAATTGAAGGAAGGAGACATTGTCGGACTGGATTTCGGAGTTTTGCATAAGGGATATTTCGGCGATGCAGCGATAACGGTGCCGATCGGAAAAATTTCGGGCGAAACAGAAAAGCTTCTGAAAGTAACCGAAGAGTGCCTCTACCTCGGCATTGAGCAGATGGTACCGGGCAGACATCTGTCCGACGTATCGCGCGCCATCCAAACACACGCGGAATCCAACGGATTCACGCTGGTAAAGGAGTTCGGCGGGCACGGAATCGGGAAGCATTTGCACGAAGATCCGATGGTGCTCAACTATGTGGTGAATGGACGTGGCATCAAACTGAGAGAAGGCCTGGTTCTGGCCGTAGAGCCTATGGTCAATCTGGGAACGGACAGAGTACAGATTCTTCAGGACGGCTGGACGGTTGTCACTCTGGACGGGAAACCGTCGGCACATTTTGAACACACGGTTGCCATCACTTCCAAGGGGCCGGAAATTCTGACAAGGCTGCCGTAACAATTCCCATGCTATCAAAAATTCTCCCCTATATGCGTTGTCCGAAATGCACCGGCGTCGACCTTGCTCAGGATTCCGGAGGCCTTGCCTGCAAAGGCTGCAATGCGCGCTATCCGATGCGCGCGGGCATTCTGGACATGC
>CAZLHW010000204.1:0-374 GCA_964559085.1 uncultured Acidobacteriota bacterium
TATCCCCTGTTCGAGCAGAAGGGGCGCCCCCTGGGCAAGAGGATGTGGATGACCTCGTCAAACTGGAAAGAGATCTGAATGAACGGCGCATCCAGTTGCTCGGAGGATTTCGCAATGCTTCCGGTTCCAAACTGGATGTCGTGGTGACTTATGTTGACAATATTTATGATCCCAGCATGCGCGAAGCGGTAGGTGCAGACGTCAACGTGATGTTTGATCTGTTGGATAAGCACGACTTCACGCTTGTCCTGGAAGATCCCGGGACCGTTTGGCATCTGGGACCGCGCCGGTATGCGGAATTGGCCCAGACTTATTCCAAACTAACCCGCCACGCGGGTCGGCTGGGAATCGACATCAACATCGTGAATCGCGAT
>CAZLHW010000204.1:384-7119 GCA_964559085.1 uncultured Acidobacteriota bacterium
AAACAGGATGCTCCGCTCGTTCCCTATGCCCTCGCTGCCGATGCGCGCGCCACAATGGAAAAAGGGGCGCTTCGGACGAATGCAGCAATCCCCGTCTTGTATCGTTCCGGCCTAAAAAATGCCGACTTCGATCTCGATGGCAGCCCGTGGCCATGCATAAATGAAGGCGATGTATTTGTGCCGGCAGGAATCCATCTCCTATCGGCGCACCCTCTCCAGGGCGACCCGAAGCCGCGCCTGGTCAAATTGAACGGAGATATCGTACAGGCGCGCTATGGCAATCACGGAGAAATCGAGTTCTCTTACAACTCTTCTGGACCCGCGATTGCCGTTTTTGATCGCATTCCCAAAAGTCTGCAGGTGGATGGCTCCTCGGAAGCTACAGCCGGTAATGCCTGGAATAGAATGCCGCGCGGATCTCATAAGGTTCTTGCAGTTTTTTAGAGCTGCCCCGATTTTCGGTTGAAATACCTTGGAATGAAAAAAGACGGGGGCAAAATCGCAGCTAAGGGCGGAAATCGGGTGAGTTTTCAGCCGATCTCGTTGAAAGGAAACGGCTATTCTCGGTCCGACCCCGATTGCCGCCCTGTGAGGAGTTATTGGTAGAGCTTAAAGAACAAAGTTCTGCCGCGCCCGGTGGCGCCGCCCGTATCGGGGTCAAACACCATGACCGGCTTGCTGTCCTTCTGATCTACGGCAAAAGCAACCCAGCCTTCCACGCTCTGCCCGGGTTTTACTATCCCCGCCAGAGGCGGCTTCGGTACGGTCACGGATACTCTCGGATACTCCGTCAGATCCGATGCCAGAGCGACCCATTGCAGCGGCGACTCGCCGAGATCAAAGGGCAGAGTGTCGCTGACAGCCCGGCCCTTAATCTCGAATTTGACGCGAGCCAGTATGTATTCGAATCCGGCAGCCGGCGCCGCGTTGCTCGCGCTTGCCGCTTTCAGCCGATTCATCGCTTCCTGGCCCCGCACCGTTTCAAGAACGGTGATGGTAATGTCGTAAATATTCGAATAGACGGACCCAAGTTCGACCATGGAACGGACCGGGGCCGCGATCGCGGCCGGATTCGTCGAGGAATTTTCCTGCGCGGCCGCAGGCTGGAGAGAGGATACGGCCATCCAGAACGCCAGAGCGATAAAAAGCAAAGAGAATTTGTTTTTCATATGATCGCCTCTCCTATCTCCATTGATCCACGGATGCGCTGCCCACATAACCAAAATCGCCGCCGGACCAGAATGTGTTTGTTCCTCCTCCCGTGACGACAATCTCGATGGAGGTGCTGGTTTCATTGTTGTCCTTGGATGCCATGAACGCGGTATTTCTTGTGGGGTAGCCGCTTCTCTTATACCGCGAAACCGGAACCACCATGCCCTGGCCCTGCTTCAGCCATGTGGCATAGGGCTCGACGCCTTTCTTTGCCTGCTCGAGCTCTTTCTCGTGCTGCGACCAATAGAGCCAGCCGGGAGTGCCCGTATTTTCGGCGAGCCAATTGGCAAAGGCTTCCTTGGTGGCAAACCCGTTGGCCGCTACGTCGGCCGCAACAATCGGGTCTAGAACGAGAGTGGCCTGAGTGGTTCCGAAAGAGAAGAAGTTCTCCAGCCAGCCGCGGATAACCTGGTGATTCGGCAGAGGCGAGTACCAGGCGATGTCACTCATGCTCCATCCACTGAAGACGCTGACGACGCTGTCGCTCTTCTTGAAACCCTTTTGCACATGCAATGGATTCCAGCCGGCCGGCAGTCCGTCCTCCGTTTCCGGAAAGCACAGATTGCCGTAGTTCAGAGGATTTCCCTGGCTGCCCAGGTAGGTTTCACCGGGTTTGCCGGATCCCCCCAGGTTTTTGGAGATCAGGGTCCAGCACCTTCCGATTGAGGAATTTGCCCGGCTCAGCGGGCCCATGGCGCCGATGCCCGCGTTCATGCCGATTTCGTTTATGACCGGTCCATTGACCACAGCCATTCTTGCGAATGAGGAGGTCGAGCTGAAGAGCGACGTGACTCCCTTGGATGCCAAAGCCAGGATAGTCGGGAAATATTCCGGCTTGGCTCCCGCCATCACCGCATTCACCGCCACCATCTCCACCGTGTAGTACCAGGCTTCATGCGGCGGAGAGGGCCGCATCTGGCCAACCCATTCGTCGGGTTTGCGGCTCGTGGCCTTCAACATATTCGCGACCTTCTGCTCGGTGGGGAGAATAATCGGATTCCCGTCCGTAAAACCCTGTTCATGGAAAAATTCAATAAGCTTGTCTGCAGTGTCGGGTTCAAATACCCGGGGCCGCGGATCCCGCTTCAGGAAGCCCGCCTGGCTGTCCTCGGCCGAGAGAGGTTATGTTAAACCCGCATAAATCTGCTCCAGCATCGGCTGGTTGCTGATCGGGTCGTTGCCCGCAATATATTTTCGGCACAATTCCGCGGGTCTGTCCGTAATCGGATGCGGCGTGTACGTAATCCTCATATTGGGGATTCCCTTTTTGTAGGAAATCGTAGTTACGAGTTCCTGGAATCTCCGCGTGATCATAGGCACTGCCGGAATTCCCATTCTTTCCAGAGTCACTGCATGTCCGACGACCGCCGGTGAGCAGCTGCTTCAATGGCCCACCAGAACGATGGCGCCCGCTCCCTTTTCTTTGATTTCCGCCCACAGCTTCGGGTCATCATCCATATAGCCCGCATACTTGTCTCTCAATATCCACGTTGTCTTGGGATATTTTGCCTTCAGTGCAGCGAAAAGCTCGTTCACAAACGGCTTCGTGTTCGGGTACTTGGTGTCCACGATATAAACCGTTTTACCGTCCAGCGTTGCCGGACGCTTTGCCATGGGAATCGTGCGAATTTCGGGCTGGATGCCCCGGGGATTCAATACGACAATTTTCTCATCGGCACCCCACCCGATGGACGATGCAAATGCCGCGAACAGCACCACGGCCGGAACCCAAACCGCTCTAATCTTCATACATTCCGCCTCCCGCGTCATGAAAATCAATCCGCCGGCGGCTCCTTCGGTGAATCGGAGGAGGCCGCCCATTCAATAGAGACTGCCTATACCGCAGCAACCCCCTACCAGTGTATAGCGTTCCGCCGCTTCATTGCGACTTAAAAATCCACGGCCTCCCAATGCTCCCTGCATTTTGGGAACACGGCAGCAGGTCTCCGCTCCTTGCCCCCGGTTCCCGGTGCGGCAGGCATTCTGTAAGAAACAAAATGTTCCCTAATCGACAATCGAAAAGCGCTCTTCCGTCCGGTTATCGGCAATGGGTGAGGGTGCATTTGTATAAGAAGCGGCCGAATATCACGTCATACCCGAATAGGGCGTTGACTGGGGTGCGTATTCGTTGTACGAATAGGAGATATAATAAGCATCTTCCAGTTCGAGGAGTGCGGTTTTTTGCAAAACTGCGGCTGCCTGTTTCAAGCCGGGGCGTGCCGCGCTTTCCAGATTCAAATAGGAATCCCATATAAGGAGTTCTGATATGAGACGAATCGGCATTACCATCGCAGGCTTTCTGCTGCTCGCCGCGGCAGCGGCTGCATTCATCGGGAAACAAATCGGGTCCGATACCGTCTCTGCGGCACTGCTGCGCTTGAGAAGAGCGCCGAGGATTGCGGCGCGGGAAACGGAAGCGAAGGCACCGCCTGTCGCTCCGCTTGCGGACTCCTATGTCGGCGGAGAACCGCGCGCTGCCGGATTTGCCGGCATGACGGCGAATCCGGCAGCGGCCGCCGGACCTCTTGCCTATAGCGATCGCTATCGAACCTGCGCGACGGAAGACACTTACGATATAGGCGCAACGACGTGTTATGTAGACAGCAGGAATGGGAATGATGCAAACGACGGTTTGTCGGAAGATCGTCCCGTAAGATCCCAGGCGGCGATTAATCCCCTCTGCACAGTGGTCCGCTTCAAACGCGGAAGCATTTTTCACGAGAAGCTGGATATCCCCAGGCCCTGGACTCCTCGCGGCTTCAACTACAAGGTAAAGGTCTATGCCAATTATGGCTCCCTAAGCGATCCGTTGCCGCATTTTATCGTGCCCAGCGAGCCTGGAAGAGGCCCGGTGGTTCTTTCGTTTTTCCCCCTCACCATCGACGGCCTGCATTTTTCCGGCGCCAGGGGCGACAACACCATGGAACATGATTTTGATAATGATGGCGACGGGATTACCAAAGGTATCGTCGGAGGCATTGGGGCTTTTCTGGGCGCCGCGACGCGATTCCTAAACAATGAAATCGACGACTGCGACATCGGCGTGATGCTGGGCGCTCCGGGTTCCATCGTACGGGGCAATTACATCCATGATCTCATCATGGGTATCGATGAAGATCCCGGTGTCGATCCCAATCTTGTCGGCGGCGCCGAAGGGATCTTCGTCAATGCCTCGAATTGCGAGGTGTCCTATAACACATTTGTCAACTGCACGGGTCCTGCCCGGTGGGTCGGTAATAACGGAACCTGCGACGGCGGCGCTACGGAGGTCTCCGCGGCATCGGGCGGTACGATTGAGAATGTGCACATTCACCACAACTATTCTTACAACAGCTGCGGTTTCTTCGAAGTCGCCGCATATTTCGGCGATAAGGGGAAGGGGCTTTTCAAAAATTCCACATTCCACAACAACGTAATTGTCGACAGCGCGTGGATGGGCTTGCTGCAGGTAAACAACATCACCCTGGAAAACATCCATTTCTACAACAACACCCTGATTCAACGTCCGGGTTCGCTCAACGCCGGCCTCCTTTGGGTTATCTTTACTTCAACATCCTCGGGAATGCAGGGCGGCGCGCTTATGCCGGGAACCGTGCGCCTGACGAACAATCTTTATGTGCTTCATGGCGTCAAGCCCTGGGGCTGGCCTTTGAACTACGGCTGGCCGAGCAATTCCATGGCCGCTTCCATGCTGATTGACAATGCCTTTGTCCAAAAAAACAATATTGTCCTCAGCTATCCGGATATGAATTCCTCCAATTACGTCGATCTGGGTTTTGCCAACATCTCGGGGAACGCCCCGCCGGATTTTGATCTCGTGAAATCCGACAGCCCTGCGGTGGATGCGGGCGCGGATGTCGGCGCCAACACTCTGGACTACTTCAACCGTGCGCGTCCCGCCGGCGGCGCCCCGGATATCGGCGCCATGGAATTCGATTCGGCTCAGCTGGAATGCCTCCCGCGATTTCCCGCTCCTTCCATCAGGACGCGCCTCGAGTCCGCACGGCCGCCGGCGCGCCGGCGCGGCACGAGCAACAGGTGTAATCGGGAGTGCGAGCCACTTTTGGGTCGCGGGATTTTGAATGCAGGCCTGAAAGGCCGTTAGATAGATAGCTCCGGGCGCAGCCCGGAGTAGGGCAGCGTCATAACAGGAGCCCCGGCAGGGGCGAAACAGAAGGAAATTGCCGGTATCTTTCGCCCGTTCCGGGCTCTCATTCATCGTTTCTCGATCTCCGGGCTGCGCCCGGAGCTGTCTTTCTTTCGACCTTCCAGACCGGCCTGATTCATTTCGCCCCTAGGGGGATGTACCGGAAGAATAGCCATCGACTCGCACTTTCGATTACACCCCCAAGCAACAGGTGAATGCAGGAATCGATTCCTGTAGCATTAGTCGGAGAATCAGGAGATCAAGCCCATGCACACTGAGATTGAACGTCTGCGGCAGAGGAACCGGGAGCTTGAACGCAAGCTCTCTGAGTTCGAGAAAAGGGAAAAGGAGTCGAGTGAGCTAAAGCGCTCTGAAGAAAAGTACCGGGCGCTGGTTGAAAACTCCCTTCAAGGCTTTGCCATAATTCAGGACGATCGCTTTGTATTCTGCAACGGCACTCTGGCCTCGATGACAGGGTATTCTGTCGAAGAGCTGATGGCTTTTCCCGATTCAAAGGCTCTGGTGCATCCTGAAGATCAGGCCATGGTTCAGGCGCGGAGACAGGATCGTTTAACCAGGAAGACGTTTCCGGCCCGCCATGAGCACCGCATCATCCGGAAGGATGGGGCGGTCCGCTGGGTGGAGGTGCTGGCCTCCTCGATCGAATACAACGGACGGCCCGCAATTCAGGTTGTGAACATGGACATCACGGAGCAGAAACGTCTGCAACAGCAATTCATACAATCGCAGAAAATGGAAGCGGTTGGAATGCTGGCGGGAGGGGTTGCCCATGATTTCAACAATCTGCTTACCGTGATCAAGGGCTATGCGGAGGTCATCGAAAGCAGCCTTCGCCCGCAGGATCCTCTTCGCCGGGATCTGGAACAGATCCTGAAAGCCGCGAATCAGGCGTCGAAGCTGACCTCGCAGCTGCTGGCATTCAGCCGGAAGCAGATTTTGCAGCCCGAGATTCTCGATTTGAACGCCGTAATTCTGAATATGAGCTCCATGCTGCGCCGCCTGATTGGTGAGCATATAGATTTTGTTACACGGACTCAGCCCGATCTGGGTTTCATCAGTGCGGATCCGGGACAGATGCAGCAGATACTTCTGAACCTTGCCGTCAATGCGCGGGACGCAATGCCCCAAGGGGGGCAGCTCACGATTGAAACGGCAAACGCTGAATTCGACGACGACTATGTGCTGGAGCATCCGCAGACAAGACCGGGGCCTTATGTGATGCTGGCCGTCAGCGATAGCGGCTTGGGCATGGACCCGGAAACACAAGCCCATCTGTTTGAGCCGTTCTTCACCACCAAAGAAAAGGGCAAAGGGACGGGATTGGGCTTGGCCACCGTGTAGGGATTCGTCAATCA
>CAZLHW010000205.1:0-7112 GCA_964559085.1 uncultured Acidobacteriota bacterium
TCCAGCTGCCGCAATCCGGACATCGCCCCAGCCACTTGGCGGAAGTATACCCGCAGCTCTGGCACTCGAATACGGCGGCCGGCTTGCTCATGTCTCCTCCTGAGTTCCATCTTCTGACATCCGCTTTTGATGCTCCGTGAATGTATCCAAATCCTGAATCGTGGCACGTGCGGCAGGAACAATCGCGATCTCGCCTGGATACCGTTGCAGCAATTCCCCGCCGCCGGAGTCCCCCTGCAGCGCCGCCAGCTCGTGAAAAAGCGCCCTATCGAAAAGAACGGGATTGCCCCGCTCTTCTTCAAAGACCGGCACACAGGCGCGCGCGCAGGATTGTCTGTGCGCCTGCATGATTTTGCCGAGGATTTCGGCACTGACAAGAGGCTGATCGGCAAGGATGAAAACGGCGGCGCCTGTATTTGCAGGCAGAGCGCTCAATCCTGTTCGAAGCGATGTGCTCTGCCCCGCGGCAAAGTCGGGATTGTAAACGCGCTGAACGGACAATCCGGCCAGCGCCTGTTCCACGGCATCGGCCTGGTGCCCCAGAACGACCACAACCGGATCCAGTCCGGCATCCAGCGCCGCGCGGGCTGCATGGGCAACGAGCGTCGTTCTGCCCGGCGGAAGAGCCTGTTTCGTTTCTCCGAAGTGCGTGGATTGCCCCGCCGCAAGCACGACGCCTGCGACGCGGACTCGGCATTCGCAAACGGGAGGATCCCGATGCATCGTGCTGATAATCACACCCTCCACGCGGGAGTCGGCGAGCAGAAGATCGGCCGTTTCGCCCGCATGCCGCAAAGCAGCTACGGTGTCGGCTTTGTTCAGAATGGGAATGAGCCGGGCAGACGCCGGCAACTGCTTGGCGCCTCCTTCGGCGTGAGCGAGAACGCGGGCCACCGTCTGCGGCGATACCGCGCTCCCCAGCGGCTGCCGCGCCAGCGCGGCGGCGATTTCCGCCCGATGTACGTGCGCCTCATCCAGCGGCTGCCCGAGGACATTGAGTCCCGCAATAGGCGACAGAATGGTCGTTGCATCCGGAACCACCGGTTCGTGCGAAGCGGGCGCCTTAAACGGCAGCGACCGGCTTCCGTCCGCCTCAACCAGAACAACGTCCACGTAGTCTCTTGCACGGAGGGATGCAATCAGCTGCGGCGAAGCGCCGTGCACGCGCCCTTTCCCGTCCGGAGGGCCGATCAAAAGGCAGTGCCCATACTGATCCAGTCGCGCACCGAGAACTTCGAGCTCCTCGAGTTTGATAACAGCAGGGGCGAATTGCACCTGCTCCTCGCTTATGTGCGTGGTCGTGGTGGTCACGACGCGCAGTCCGGCCGCGCTCAATTCCTCCGCCAGCCGGAACATGGACGTCGTCTTCCCCCCGCCTCCAACGAAGGAAACCACATCTCCCCGCTTCACGCGCAATGCTCTTGTCAGATTTGGCATCGGTGGATTATAGCATTCCAGTGCGCGGTACGCAGTCAACCCTCGACCCGTTTCCGGTGCCGGGGGATCCGCCGGTGTTTCTTTGATTTTTTCTTCGCGTTCTTTGCGCCTTGGCGGTTAAGCCGGATCAGCAGCCGATCGGCAAAAACGCGAAGCAACGCAGCCGACATGCACTGCCAATTCAATTTTTGCAGCTCGCCGGGAACCAATGCCGCGGCGGGCTGCTATATAAAAAGGAGCACACATGAAAGTCCTTGCTGATTTATGTGTCATTCCAATAGGCGTGGGCGTGAGCCTCGGGTCCTACATTGCCGCCTGCGAAAAAATTCTCACGAAGGCCGGACTAAAAACCCGACTGCACAGCAACGGAACCAACATCGAGGGGGACTGGGATGCCGTGATGCAGGCGGTCAAGGAATGCCATCGGAAACTGCATGAGATGGGAGCGCCGCGCATCGCCACCACGATTCACATCGGAACGCGCGTGGACCGGGAGCAGACGCTGGAAGATAAAATCCGCAGTGTAGAAGAAAAGATGCATTCGGCGCATGCTGGATTATAATCAAATGCATGGACAGGACGGACACGACCGAACAGGCAATTGAATTGATTCGCAAATCCAATCGAATCGTGGCGCTCTCCGGCGCCGGCATCAGCACGGAAGCCGGCATTCCCGACTTTCGCGGCCCGGGAGGCATGTGGGAGAATGCCGATCTTCTGGAGCAGCTGTCGGCCTCGGGCTTCAAACGGAATCCGGAGGGCTTTTACCGCGCCAGCGTGGAGCTTTTTACAACCATAGCCCGCGCGGAACCGACGCCGGCGCATCGCCTGCTCGCCCGACTGGAGCAGATGGGAAAGCTTGATGCAGTAGTAACGCAGAACATCGACGGGCTGCATCACGCGGCCGGCTCCGCAAAAGTCTTTGAGGTGCATGGAACTTTCCGCACCGGGCACTGCACCCAATGCGGCTATCGGTGTGATATGGCCCCCTTCTACTCGGGGATTTCAGCCGGACAGCTGCGCGTCCCCCTCTGCAAAGAATGCGCGTCTCCCATCAAACCTGACGTGGTTCTTTTTGAGGATCTGCTTCCAGCCGATGCATGGGAGGGCGCGGTCGAAGCCGCTCAGAACTGCGATCTGATGCTGGTGTTCGGTTCTTCGCTGGTAGTCTATCCCGCAGCGGAATTACCCATGATCGCCATTTCGTGCGGAGCTCGTCTGGCTATCGTGAATCTCGAACCCACATCTTATGACGCCGTGGCGACAGTGACCGTCCGGGCCAGGCTTGGGGATTTCGCAAAGGCGGCTATGGCGGCTTTTAAGTAAAGACAGACTGGCCACGGACAGGACCGAATGAGTAACCGCATTTCTACAAGGCTGCGCTGGTGATCTATCCTGCAGCGGAATTGCATGGAAAAAATTTCGGATCCGCGTAAATCCGTGGCCAGTTTTTAATTCTGCGGTAGATGCCGCTTCACCGTGGCGAAAAAAAGCGCCAGTGCAAGCACGCCGGCGATCAGCATCGTTAATTCCGTCAGGGCAAAAGTCATTGTGGTCGCCCAGATCAGCGGAACGAATGCAGAGACGGCGGAGTTGGCTCCCAGGGAGATAAATCCCTGGCAGGAAGCGGCCAATCCCCGCTTCGTCGGGAAAAGCTCCAGCGTGTACAGAGTCAGGCTGGGCATGGCAATCGACATCCCCACGACATAAATCACTAGAGGCAGGATTGTCCACGGCACCATCGGCGGGAGAAAGAAATTGAGAAGCACATTGCCGACCGCGGCCGCTGCGGCAACGCCGTATCCGATGAGGATGGTGCGGCCGCCCGAAATCCTTCCGGCGCAGTAACCGGAAATCCAGGCGCCCACGACCATGGCTACGGCCATCGGTCCGAACAGCCACAGGAATTGTGTCTCGCGCAGGCCCAGATGTTTCATAAGAAACTGCGAGGCGCCCATGATATAGATGAAGAAGCCGGCCGAGACCAAGCCCATGGATGCGCAGGCAAGCAGAAAGGGCGGCGAGGTCATTACGCTCCAGTATGAGCGCGCCAAGTACTTCGCTTCCAGTCGATTCCGCTGTTCCGCCGGCAGTGTCTCGGGCAGGTAGCGCCAGGACGCAAAGAGAAGGAACGACGACAGGAAAATAAGAAGGATGAAGATGGATCTCCATCCAAACCAGGCCTGGAGGTACCCGCCCGCGACTGGAGCGACAACGGGGGCAACCGTAAAAATAGTTGCGACGTGCGACATGAGGCGCTGCGCGGCGGCGCCTTCAAAAAGGTCCCGCACAACAGCCCGGCCGACACCCATGCCGGCGCCTGCCGTGGCGCCCTGCAGCGCACGAAAGAACAACAGGGAATGAACATTCACGGCCGTCGCGCAACCCAAAGAGGCTGCGGCAAAGATCCCAAGGCAGATCAGCGTTAATCGTCTTCTTCCGAACGCATCGGAGATGGCGCCATGCCATAGCGACATGATAGCGAAGAATGCCAGGAAGGACGTCATCGTCTGCTGCACCTGGGCCGGAGAAACATTCAGGCTTTGGCTGATAGAGGGGAGCGACGGAAGATAGGTATCGATTGAAAACGGCCCGAGCCAGGACAGGGCGGCGAGAACAAAGGTCAGGCCGGCCATGGTAAAGCCTTTGGGGAGGTGCCGTTCTTTAATTTCTGTCATTGCAATGGATGATGTTGACATAAAGCTGTAAGGATATCCAAAAAACGCGCCACCATATCTACAGGGTTGCACACGAGTTGGCTTCGGGGACCAAGCGGGGCATCCTGGCGAGGATGTCAAGCGCAGGGGCTGACGATGAAGCTGCCAGCGTTTGTCATCGGTACGTACGTAACTCCTTTGCCGCTTTCATACCGCCATAAGTGCAAACGGCGTGGAAATGATACCACAGGCATCTGATTTGAAAAGACTTAACCTTAAATATTCCCTGATTGTGACGGCAGCCGCCGCACTCCATCAGTATCTGCCGTACTCCTTGGTGAAATCGATCATTACCTTGAGGTTTTCCGGCTTCACCTCGTCCAGCGCGGAAGCGGGAGCCAGAATGTAGCCCCCATCCTTCCCCGCGGTATCGATGAGTTCCTTGCATTTCGCCTTTACATCATCGACCGTCCCAACCTGTAAAATGGAAACCGGCATATTCCCGGCGATGCAAACCGTTTTTCCTAAAACCTCCTTTGCCCGGGCCATATTGATCTGATCAAACCGGGCAATCACTTTCCCTTTCGGCATTTGCGCAAGATACTCCAGCCTTGAGTTGTAATCCCCTTCGAAAAAGACATCGGGTGTGTAGCCCTTGTCGACGAGCGCGTTGATGACTTTGAGCAGGTACGGCCAATAGAATTGCTCGAACTGCTTCAGCGACATGAATCCGTGCGCCCCGCGGTGCAAGGCCATGAAAGCCGGGGTGAATTCCTGCGCTTGGGGCATTTGCGCGATGCGATCCAGCTGAATGCGGCACATCAGTTCGCATGCGCGCTGCAGCTTGTCGGGTACGCGGTACATATCGAGCATCGTGCCGCGCATGCCGCGCAGGAAATCGGACACGCTGTCGAAGGGCGCGCCTGCCATGATCGGCGCGCTTCTGCAGAAATGTCCCTGTTCGGTGAGTTCGCGCACCAACGCTGCGGTCTCCGTCTGCCAGGCAACGGCGTCTCTGGCGATCCGGGTCAGTTTCTCGAGCATGCCTACAAATTCAGGAGAGGCAAGTGAATTAAAGGGCAGCATATTGAGCAGGATATTCAGCGGCGGCAATTTCCCGGCCGGAGCCATTATGCCGTACACGCGCGGCAGGTAAAACCGCACCAGGAAATCGGAAGTGTCATTGAGGAGGAGGTCGTACTCCTCCGCCTTCATGTACTCGGCCTCAACGAACTGGTGCGTGTGGTGGCGCGCCACTCCGTGGCCCGGCCACTTCAGCTGCCGGGCGTCGAGGGCTTCCAGCACGGAGCCCGACTGGTTCGGTACGACGAGGAGGCGGTCCGGCTCGTAATAGTTGGCTGCGTCGATATAGGCCTTCTTCCAGGTCGGGAAGTCATAATAGGCAGCCCATGTGGTCGTTCCCGCGAACTTGGCGGGAAAGTAATTCAGTCCGAGCGAAATCGGCACCCGGTCGGGCACCCTCAGCTGCACCGCATCCGACAGCCTCTTCTCTTTCGCCTTCAACGCCTGCTCTGCCGCTTTATCCATGCCTGCTCCCCCTTTTGAGTCTTTGAGCCTTCGTGTCTTCGAGTTACTATCTCACCCTGTAATGAACAGAACTCCATGGCAAGAACTCGTTAAGCTTCCCACTCTAATCCGGAGCGGCCGGAAGTCAATCGAAACCTATCAGGATGTAAAACTTCGGAGCCTGGTGCGCGATGTCTGGGCATCGAACGAATTTTATCGCCGCATCTGGAAACAATCGGATTTGGACGGGAGCCGCTTCCGCGGCGTCGAGGATCTGCAGCGTCTCCCGCTTGTTGCCAAGCAGCAGGCCCGGGAGTTGACAAAAAGGACGCGGGAAAATCCGCCGTGCCGCGGCCGCATAATCTGGCACGAAACCAGCGGTTCAACGGGCGAACCGTTCGGCGTGGCGCGAAGCTGGCATGAAGAACGGTTCCTGACGGTCGTTCGGTCGATCCTCGTGCGCAGGCTCGGATTTCGTGCGCACCTCCGGCAGGCGCGCCTTCGCGTACCGCCCGAATTCGACTGGCTCGACGATCGGCCGCTTCGTCTGCTCAACAGGCTGGGACTGTTTCGCAGCCGGATTTTCAGCTGTTATGAGCCCCCGGATGTTAGTTGGAAACAGCTGAGCGCGTATAAGCCTGAAATTCTCATGGGCTATTCCGAAACGGTGGCACGACTGGCGCGCTTTGGATTGGATTCAGGGCGGCGCGACATTCATCCGCGGGTTGTTCTGGTCGGCGGCGAGTTGTGCACAGCGTTGATGCGGCGGCAGATTTCGGAGGCTTTTCAGGCGCCGGTCTACGATTTGTATGCAGCTACGGAATTCAATCTGATCGCATGGAGCTGTCCGGAAAGCGGACTGCTGCACATCTGCGACCCGACGGTGCTGGTGGAAGTGGTGGATGAAGCGGGCAATCCGGTTGCGGAAGGCAAATCGGGGCGAATCGTCGTTACAGCACTGCATTCGCGCGTGATGCCCTTTGTGCGCTTTGTGCTGGGCGACCGCGTGGCGAAGGGTCCGGCGCCCTGCCCCTGCGGCGCTCCCTACGCAACACTGAAGTCGGTCGACGGGCGGGAAATAGACCGGCTGCGGCTGAACGACGGGACGATGCTGCATGCGTATGTGCTTTTGAACGCGCTGCTGGAATCGGGCGCTACCGAATGGATGCGACAATACCAGCTGATTCAGGACCGTCCGGGATCGATTGATCTGTGCGTCTGGCCGCGCCGCGATCCGGAGCCGGGCGCGCTGGAGGCACTTGCGGCTCAGCTGGAAACGCGGACTGCGGGGACGCCGATCCACATCAAGCTTGTGGACCGGATGGAGCTGGACCGCAACGGCAAGTTCCATTTATGCCGCTGCTCCATAGCACCGGAAAAATAGTGCAACACACAGGATGACATTCGCCGTGAGACCAGCTAAACTGCGGGAAGCATTTTGTGCCGGGGTGGCGGAACTGGCAGACGCACAGGACTTAAAATCCTGGGCAC
>CAZLHW010000206.1:0-7098 GCA_964559085.1 uncultured Acidobacteriota bacterium
AAGCCTACCGCGGTCACAACCAGCGCCATCACGGCCGAGAGCGGATCCAGCTGGTACCCCCAGGGCACCTCGAATGGCGCCATTCCGCCTCCCGCCAGGGGGAGCGAACCGCCGCGGAGCCAGCTAAAGAGATCCAGCGTGAACAATTCCTTGTGCTCGATTATAAAAAGCTGATAGACACAGGCGACGCTCATCAAAAAGGCCAGGCCCACGGATCCCAGGGCAATAGCAGAAACAACCTTTTTGTTGAGTTTTTTGCCCGAAGTTCTCAAGGTAAAGAGACCAGTTAAACCTAGGATTGCACTTCCCGCCAGCGGCAGGGTCGGTATAAACCAGATGTAATTCAGCATAAGCTTTATCTTGGCCGGAATTCAGGGTTCTGCCTGCGTTTCACTTCACAGAAACCGGATGGACAGGTACCAGCGGACCTCCTCATGGGTATAATTACTGCTTCAAAACATCCCTAGTTACACACAGTGAAGCAGCCATTGTCAATCTCAACGTTCAGGAAGGCATCGTACTTCTCTTGAGCTGCCTTTGCAATGCATCCAGATTCCGATAAATGGAAACAACCTGATCGCGTGTTTGCTTCAGCGTCCCCGAAGTGTCGATGACATAATCCGCCAGTTTGACTTTTTCTTCGGAAGGCATTTGGGACCGCATGCGCGCCCGGGCATCGGCTTCGCTCATGCCGTCGCGTTTCATGATGCGATCGATCTGAAGCTCCGGGGAACAGGTAACCACTATCAGGCGGCGATACATTTTATAGCCGCCGGTTTCGATCATGAGCGCCGCATCCACAATAACAATGCCATCCGATATCGATTGCTCCAACTCACCCATTTTTCGCACAAGCGCAGCTTCGACATGCGGATGTGTCAGTGCATTGAGCTGCGATCTCTTGTCGGCGTCGGAAAAGACGATTTGTCCCAGCTTCCGGCGATCGATCTCGCCATCCGGCGCCAAAATCCCCGCGCCGAAGGCTCTGACGATATTGCCGTGCGTTTCCGTTCCGGACCGCAGCAATCCGTGCACAATGCGATCGGCATCGATTACATGGGCGCCCAGATCCGCAAACATGCGGGCGACGGTGCTTTTGCCCGAGGCAATATTCCCGGTTAATCCAACCTGCAACATAGCGCGGTATCTTACCACAGGCGGAAGGTTGACTCCCCTGTCATCTTGGGATACTTTGGGCGCGTCGCACAATCGCGGCTGAAAGTTTCCGAAGATTTCCACAATCGGCACGTTCGGGAGACAATGATGCGTGTACTGATAACAGGGGGCGCAGGTTTCATTGCGTATCATCTTGCGGCGGCATTGCTCCGCCGCCAGGACGACGTTATCCTGCTGGATAATTTCAACAGTTTCTATGATCCGGAAATCAAGCACCGCAACGTGCGCGATCTTCAGGCCCAGGGCCCTGTGCGTCTGTATATCTGCGATATCCTCGATCGCCAGCGTCTGCGCGAAATCTTTGAGGAAACCAGGCCCGAAACCATCGTGCACCTTGCGGCCTGGGCCGGAGTGCGCCCGTCGCTGGAAAAGCCGGAACTGTATTCCTCGGTGAACGTGACCGGTACGGTACATCTATTGGAGATGGCGAGGAATTTTTCCACGCGATGCTTTATCTTCGGATCGTCCTCTTCCGTTTACGGCGGGAACACCAAGGTGCCTTTTTCCGAAGAGGATCCCGTGGACAAGCCGGTGTCCCCCTATGCCGCCACGAAAAAGGCGGGCGAACTGCTTTGCCACACCTATGCCCACAATTATTCCATGCACATCACCTGTCTCCGCTTTTTTACGGTTTACGGGCCGAGGCAGCGCCCCGAAATGGCCATCCACAAATTCGCTCAGCTGATGCGCGAGGGGAAGGAGATTCCGATATTTGGAAAGGGAGATTCCAGGCGCGATATACCTACGTGGAAGACATTGTGGCCGGCATTCTCGGTTCCATCGAAGCCAATCTGCCGTTTGAAATTTTGAATCTGGGCGAATCCCAAACCACCGCCCTTCTCGATCTGGTGGAACAGCTCCAGGAGGCTCTTGGATTAAAGGCCAGGCTCCGTTTCCTGCCGCGTCAGGCAGGCGACATGGAAATTACCTATGCGGACATCAGCCGAGCACGCCGCCTGATCGGGTACAATCCTCAGACGCCAATCAGGGAAGGCATCCGCCTCTTTGCGGAGTGGTTTCAAGTCGGCAGCAGGTAGTCTTTAGTCGGAACACAGGCGTTTTACGATCTGTTTGGAAACGCTAAGCCTGAGAGCCTTGCAATCAGCGCATCAAGGCATTTTCGAAGATCCTCAACTTAGCGGCAGCAGCGAGCGCTGAATCGATGGAACAGCCCGCAAGCTCCAGTGCCCGAACATCCGCGAGGTCGCGAATCTTCGCCCGGCCAAGCAAGGCGCAGAGCTTATTGGCCGGGATTTCCTCCGGCGGATCCGCCGCAATTATTACTGTCCGCCGCCGACTATTCCCCGAGCGGGACGTCGGCGACGGTAATGGTATTGGAGAGCTCGTTGACGACGTAGACGGTGCGGTTATCCGGAGCGATCGCGATATCCGTCGGCCCCTTATCCACGCTGAAGGTCGCGGCATCCAGGTTGCTGAGATCCGTGGGGAGTATGGACACATTTCGGCTGCCGGCATTCACCACGAAGACGCGCTTGCCGTCGGGGCTCACCGCAACGCCGAAGGGGAGCTTTCCGACAGGAATCGTTACCAGTACGCGGTTCAACTGGGTATCGATGACCGAGAGATCATGGCTCCGGCTGTTGGCCACGAACACGCGCTTCCCATCCGGCGTGATGGCGATGCCGTCCGGAGCTTCTCCCACGGCGATCTTGCCGACAACAGTCTCCTGATCGGGATTCACAACCCACACTTCGTTGCTCCCGCCCATAACCACATAAATCAGTTCGGTAACCGGGGACACGGCCAGCGCAAAAGGAGAAATTCCCATCTTGATTGTGGACACCACACCGCGCTGCCGAATATCCACAACGTGAAGCAGCCCCTCTTTTGAACGGCCGAAGTTGGTGACGTAGGCGCGATACCCGCGAGGACTTACAGCCACCGAATTCGGCTGTCCGCCGACCTTGATGTCGGCAACCGTTTTGAATCGGACCAGATCAATTACGGCCACCGTCGCTGAGTCCTTGCAGGCGACCAGGGCCGTCTTCCCTTCCTCTGCAATCGCCAAGCCCAGCGGCGACGATCCGACCAGGGTGCTTTCGGCGACAACTTTTTTATCCAGGTCAATACGCAGCAGCTCCTGTGTTCCAAAAGATGTGGCGTACATTTTTTTCCCGTCCGGGCTGAGGGCGATAAAGTTGGGAGACTTGCCGATTTTTCTGATTCGGAACGTTTTAATGGTTTCGCCGAAAGCAGGCAGAAGGAGCAGCATAAGCGCCAGAAAAAACAGGACGCAGCGCAGTTGTCTCATGATATGGCCTCCCTTATTTTGTTGCCGCGATCAGGCTGAATACGCCCGGCCTTCCGGAGGAAGGCGCGCTTAATTCCTGAACAACGACCTGCCGAAATCCTGCCCTGAATAGAAGCTCAATAAGCGCTTCCCGATCATAATAAATCGCGCGGGCCTCTATCGGATTCTTTTGCACAAACCGCAGGTGCAGGTTTCTTAAAAACCAGAAAAGGGCATGCTGCGCGGACTTCGGCACCAGCAATTCCGCAAGCACCAGATACCCGTTCGGGCTCAGAATACGGATTGCCTCCGCGAGGTATTGTTCTGCATGGTGCCGATGCAGGTCAAAAATGGATACCGCCAGCTCTGCGAAACCGTCCGTTACCGGAACCCGGGCGTCGGGAACATGCTTGAATTCCAGAAACTGCTGCAGGTTCAGGTGGGCGGCCCGCTGTTTCGCGCGCTCGAGCAGGGTGACATTATTGTCGAACGAATAAATACGCCCGGCAAACGATTTGCGGGCGGCCAGCCGCAGGGCAAAGGTAGCCGTATCGGTCAACAGATCGACAACACGGATCCGGCCGGTGTTTGCCACAAAATCCACAATCTGATCCATGGTCAGGTAATAATCAAGACCCGTGCGCCACTGGAAGAAGCGCGCCACTCCTTCCTCATAGGTATCAATCTTCGCCGGAAGATTGGACAGGAACGGACGTTCCTGCGGCGGCGAGAAATCAAACTTTTTCTGGACTCTCTGGGCAGGAAGTTCCGTCTTCACGAGACACCGATCCAAGAGTCAAGGTTCGAGATTCGAGATTCGAGATTGGAGGAAAATGATAAAACCATCAGCACCGCCATCTTTGTATCCTGATTTTTTAATCTCGAATCAATTTGTAAAGTCTATAGTGTTCGGTTTGTACCACAACTGAATAATTGGCGGCCCAATTCGGATCCCGATCCATGAGACGCGATACGGCGTCGCCGGGCTGGGCGCAAAGCCAGCCTACCACAGCCTCCGGGTTTCGGGCAGCGGAATGCCAGAGTGCTTCCCCACCCTCGTTATACACAAATTCCTTCACGGCCAGTCCGGAGTCATACACGAGCGGCGCCTCTGTTGCCATATCAATCAGAATGCGCCGGCCGTCATAGTTCCGGCGAAGGAACCGCATGATCTCTTTTCTCTCCGGCTCGATAAATTCATGCTCCATGGTCTCCGCTATCATGGCGCGATCTTCACGAGCCAGAGGAGGCATCTGTATTCCAAGAATGCATACTAGAATCAACGCACCGTTGTACCATTGCCGTACCCGGGCCAGCAGGAATAGTATCAATGCCGCAACCGGCAGCACAAGAGCGCCCGGACCGGGCAGGAGCAGCTGCCCGGGATGGCTCTGCCGGGCCCACCAGGTCATCCAAGGGAACGCGGCCGCAGCAAGAACCAGCACAAGCAGAGACCGTTTTCGGGCATTGTCCGACGCCGGCACCAGGCTTCCGAATAGCGCTGCAGCCGGGACAAGAAGCACGGAATATCGAACCCGATAGATCAATCCCCAATAAAGGGCCGCGATATTAATCAGCGACGGCAGCCAAAGCAGCAGCAGGGGCAGGCGCCGATTCCACTCTTTGCGCTGCAACGCGAAAAGCAGCAATCCGGCCGCCGCAGCAAGAAGCGGAATCGTCCCGGCCGCCTGTGTGAGCTCGGCCAAGTGATAGATTACTGAAAGAAACGGACGTCCGTGCGTTAGATAGGGGGTCGGATATCCTTCGGCCACCCTGCCGAAGAAGGTGTTGCCCAGGCGAAGATACACATAGCCGAAGTGCGCAATCGCCGGAATTGCAAAAACGGCGAGGAACAGACCGGCCGCTTTCAGAAGTCTTTGCCGAAGGGCCGATTTCGTCCAGTAATCGAAAGCGAGCAGCAGGATTATGACGCCGAAAAAAAACCACCCTTCGTAGCGGCACATCGCTCCCAGCGATGTCCACACGGCGGCGGGCCACGGCAGTCGCATGCATCCGGACTCGCGCCAGGCGATAAGACTGTCGGAAGCCAGCAGCAGCAGCAGCATATACAGAGGCTCCGTCATGGGGCAGCTCTGCAGATACTGCAGGTTGGGATTCGCCAGCAGAACAGTCCCTGCAAAAACACCCGCGGCAACGGATCCGGTCAGACGCCATGAAATCCGATAGGCGAGATATCCGGAAAAAGCAAACGCGCAAACGGATATCAGGCTCGGCAGAAGTCCGGAACGGTACTGCGAATCAAATAAAACAAACGGCAGATAGACGAGATGTACCAACGGCAGCCAGTTCACACCCAGCTGCGAATATCCCGGGCTGATGGAATCGACCATGCGCCGGGCGACCAGCAGGTGCGCTTTGGCGTCGTAATGGGCCGTGGTCAACTGGTTGGAATAGTAATAGAGGAAGCAGGCTATCCCCGTCGCAAATCCTGCAAAAAGCATCAGACGCGCCACGCCTTCGCTTTGCAGGGATCGGATTGCTTTGAAAAAGCGCATTACGGGTAGATCCTGTAAAGCGTCCGCGGAAAAGCGATCGCTTCACGCAAATGCGTCAGCTTGCAGATCCACGCAACCGCCCTTTCAATCCCCATGCCGAAACCCGCGTGGGGAACCGAGCCGTATTTCCTCAAATCCAGATACCACTGGAAAGGCTCTTTGGAGAGTTTGTGCTCTTCCAGACGCTTCATCAGAAGATCGTAATCGTGGATGCGCTGGCCTCCGCCGATGATTTCGCCGTACCCTTCCGGCGCAAGAACATCGACGCAGAGTGCCACTTCCGGCCGCTCGGGATCCGGCTGCATATAGAAAGCCTTTATATCGCAAGGATACCGATGCACCATCACAGGGGAAGTATATTGCTGCGAAAGGATGGTTTCATCCCCTCCTCCGAAATCGCCGCCCCACTGGATTTCCGATCCCGCTGCTTGCATTTTCTTTACGGCCTCGTCATAGCTCAAGCGCGGGAACGGCCGGGAAATCCTCTCCAGCGCAGACACATCGCGTTCCAGCGTTTCCAGTTGCGCCCGGCGCCGTGTGAGAACACGCTCGAGAATGAAGCAGATAAGGCCTTCGGCAAGCTGCATGGTGTCTTCCAGAGTCGCATAGGCGACCTCCGGCTCCACCATCCAGAATTCCATCAGATGCCTGCGGGTTTTCGATTTTTCCGCGCGGAAGGTCGGGCCGAAACAATACACTTTTCCAAACGCGGCCGCCGTGGCTTCGTTATAAAGCTGTCCGCTCTGAGTCAGATATGCTTTTTGATCGAAATATTCCGTTTCAAAAAGCGTCGTGGTTCCTTCGCAGGCGTTCGGCGTGAAAATCGGAGTATCGACCAGGGTAAATCCCTGGTCGTCAAAGTAATCCCGACATGCCTTGATCACTTCATGGCGGATCTTAAGGATGGCATGCTGGCGGGAACTCCGAAGCCAGAGATGCCGGTTTTCCATCAGGAAGGCCGTTCCATGCTCCTTGGGCGTGATCGGATAATTCTCCGTCAGCTGCAGAATCCGGAAAGACGAAACATCCAGCTCATAGCCGCCGGGAGACCGAGCATCTTTGCGCGCTTTCCCGGTGATTTCGATGCTGGATTCCTGAGTAACCTTGTCCAGCGCCTCGAACTGCTCCGGCGTAAAATTGCCCTTGAATGCAACG
>CAZLHW010000207.1:0-5903 GCA_964559085.1 uncultured Acidobacteriota bacterium
GTATTTCCTCTGGAAGAACAAAAGGCCATTCTTGCAGGGGTCGGAAACATAGGCCGCGCCCTCCTCAAATTCTTCCTGGGGCGCCGGCCGCCGCTCAAAATCGTCGCTTCACTCGAGATAAATCCCGATAAATTCGGCCGCATGATTCACGGGTGCCCCTGTCATTCCATTGAAAATGCTGAAAAGGTCATTCGTGATCAGGGAATCACGGTCGGAATCATTGCGGTTCCCGACAAAGAGGCTCAATACGTGGCGGATGTTTTTGTTCATGCCGGCATCCGTGGAATTCTGAATTTTGCACGCACTGCACTGCGCGTGCCTTCCGGCGTGTATGTTGAGGATATCGATTTGGCAATGTCCATGGACAGAGTGGCGTTCTTTGCCCGCCAGTCCATCAAATCGGAAAGGCAGTCATCTGATAAGACGAATTCTGTAGTCGTAAGTAAGGAGAGCAATGCATGAATGATGTGGAATCGGTTCTTAAAAAACACCCCCGCGCCGGCCGTGACGCGCTGATCCCAATACTCCAGGAAGTTCAGGAGAGCCAGGGTTATCTTTCAAAAGAAGCCGTAACGCGAATAGGAAAACATCTGAATCTGCCGGTAACCAAAATCTATGGAGTCGCAACTTTTTACAATCAGTTTCGTTTTCAGCCCAAAGGTAAATACCACATTATGGTATGCCGGGGGACTGCCTGCCACGTCAAAGGCTCCAATCGAGTGTTGGAAATGGCGCAGAAACTCCTGAATCTGAAGCCGGGACAAACCTCCAGAGATCGTCTTTTCAGCCTGGAAACGGTTGCGTGCATGGGAGCCTGCGGCCTATCGCCGGTTATGAACCTGAACGGCGAGTTTCACGCCAAGGTCACGCCGCAGAAGCTGGTCAAAATCATACAGGAGTGCAGGGAGGCGGAGTCGAAGAATGGCCACTAATTTAAACATCCAAAAGAACAACAGCGCCGGCAAGTGCTGGGTTGATTTCAGCGCTATTTCCCAAAGCCTGTTAATGGATCTCAAGGCGAAGCCGATTGCCGAGGCCGCTGCGAAGGGGCCGCAAGCACTGGATGCACTGCTCGCCTCGCTGCGACGCGATACGGTCCAAAAGCCGGTGATCTACATCGGCGCCGGCACCTGCGGACTGGGCGCCGGCGCGGCGAAAACGATCGCCGCGGTCAAGGAATTTCTTGCCGACCAGAAGAAAGATGCGGAGGTTGTTGAAGTCGGCTGCAATGGCATGTGCTCGGACGAGCCCATTGTCGACATACAAATCCCCGGAAAGGCGCGGGTGAGCTTCGGCACCGTTACTTCCGAGAAAGTCGCCGGCCTGCTGGAAGCGGTTTTGTTGAAGAATCGGATTCCGGCGGATCTGGTGCTGGGTCAGTACCGCTCGCAGACCGCCGAAGCCTGGGACGGCGTCGCTTACCTGGACGAACATCCCTTCCTGTCCCGCCAGGTCCGCGTTGTACTGGCCTCCAGCGGCATCATTGATCCCACCAACATTTATGAATATATCGCCCGCGGAGGATACAGCTCGATCGCAAAAGTCCTGCGGCCCATGACTCCGGACGAAGTCTGCAATCTGGTGGAAAAAAGCGGTCTGCGGGGACGCGGCGGCGGCGGATTCCTTACCGGCATCAAGTGGAAGTTCGCGCGCAACGCCGTCGCGGATCAGAAATACCTGATCTGCAATGCCGACGAAGGCGATCCGGGGGCATTTATGGACCGGGCGGTGGCGGAGAGCGATCCGCACCGATTGCTGGAGGGCATGCTGATTGCCGCCTATGCCATCGGCGCCACGAAAGCGTACATTTACATCCGCGCCGAGTACCCGCTGGCGATTGAGCGCCTGAATACCGCTTTTGAGCAGGCGGCGGCCTGCGGCTTGATCGGCTACAACATACTCAACAGCGGTGTGGATTTTTCGATCAAAATGAAGATGGGCGCCGGCGCCTTTGTCTGCGGCGAAGAGACGGCCCTGATCCACTCGATCGAGGGGAAGCGCGGCATGCCGCGGCCCCGGCCGCCATTCCCGGCGGTTCAGGGGCTTTTTGGAAAGCCTACCGTCATCAATAATGTCGAAACGCTGGCGAATCTGCCCGTCATCCTTGACCGCGGCGCCGAGTGGTTCGCTGCAATGGGAACCCAGGGGAGCAAGGGGACCAAGGTTTTTGCCCTGTCCGGCATGGTACGCCGAACGGGCCTTGTCGAAATCCCGATGGGGACATCCTTGCGGGAGGTCGTCTTCGATATCGGCGGCGGCATCCCGAACAACAAAAAATGCAAAGCCGTGCAGATCGGCGGTCCTTCGGGCGGTTGCGTGCCCGAAGCGCATATGGATCTTCCGACGGATTACGAAAAGCTGAAACAGTTCGGCACCATTATGGGATCGGGCGGCCTGGTCGTTGTGGACGAATCCACCTGCATGGTGGATTTCGCCAAATACTTCATGGAGTTTATCCAGAACGAAAGCTGCGGCAAGTGCATCCCGTGTCGCGAAGGAACCAAGCGCATGCTGGAGATTCTCGAGGCCATCTGCCGACCGCGCCATAAAGAGAGCGAACTGGATGCGCTGACGCGCGTGCAGGGAATCATGAACCTGCAGAAACTGGCGGAAACCATCCGCTCCACCAGTCTCTGCGGCCTGGGACAGTCGGCGCCGAATCCGGTGTTGAGCACGCTGAAGTGGTTCCGGGAAGAGTACGAAGCCCATATGTTTGAGCGCCGCTGCCCGGCCCAATCGTGCAAGGAACTTGTCGGCGCCCCCTGCCAGAACGGTTGCCCGATCGGCACGGAAGCCTGGCGTTATGTAGCCCATATTGCCCGCGGCGAGTACGAAGATGCCTACAAGGTTATCCGCGAAGTGAACCCGTTCCCGTCCGTATGCGCGCGCGTATGCCACCATCCATGCGAACAGGTGTGCCGCGCCGGAGCGACCGGCGGAGAGCCGATCGCCATCCGTTCTCTGAAGCGCTTTGTAGTGGATACTGTGGTTCCCCCCGCGCGGCCCGCGGTCCCGCCCGCAAAGCCGAATGCGGCCAGAATCGCCGTCATCGGCGCCGGTCCTGCGGGATTGACCGCCGCCAATTCTCTCGCGACCTTGGGGCACAAAGTGACCGTGTTTGAACGCGAATCCCTGGCCGGCGGGATGCTGCAGGCGGGGATCCCGGAATATCGTCTGCCTCGCGAAAAGCTGAGACGCGAAATCGAGAGCCTGATGAATCCGAACATGGAGATGCGCTTCGGGCAGGCGTTGGGCCGCGATTTTACGCTCGAGAAACTGCTGGCCGATGGATACAAGGCCGTTTTCATCGCCACCGGCTCGCATCGCAGCAAGAAGCTCGAAGTGCCGGGCGAAGATGTGGAGGGCGTCATTCCCGGCATCAAATTCCTGAAAGCCTACAACCTGGAAGGCCGATCGCTGGCGCGGGGGCATGTGGGCATTGTGGGCGGCGGCAACAGTGCCATGGATGCCGCGCGCGTTGCGATACGCCAGCCCGGCGTCGAAAGTGTTACGGTTTTCTATCGACGCACCCGCGGCGAGATGCCGGCCTACAAAGAAGAGGTGGAGGCCGGACTGGCCGAAGGCATCAAGCTGGAAGAGCTGATCACGCCCGTCGCGGTTCATAGCCGGGACGGCAAATTGACCGGTTTGCGGTGTCTCCGCAACGAGCTTGGGGCGCCGGACGCTTCCGGACGCCGCAGGCCCGTTCCGATTAAGGGGTCGGAGTTTGACGTCAAACTGGATACGCTGATTGCCGCCATCAGTGAAGAACCGGAAACGGCCGGACTTGAAGACTTGAGCAAAACCTCCTGGGGAACATTGGCGGTCAACGAAGAATCCCTGGCCACCAGCCGACCGGGCGTTTTCGCAGGCGGCGATGTGGTCAGCGGCCCGAGCACGGTTATTGCCGCCATCGCGATCGGCAAGCAGGCGGCCGCAATGATCGACCGCTACGTGTCCGGAAAGCTCATGAAAATACTGCCCAAAGTCAAGCTCCCCACCGTATACGTGGAACCCTTCACGGATGTGGACGAGGAGACGGGAGAAATTTACCGTCTGGAGCTCCCCCTGCTGCCCGTAGCGCAGCGGAAAAAATGCTTCGCCGAAGTGGAGCTTTGTCCGACAGAGGAAGAGGCCCTGAAGGAAGCGCGGCGTTGTGCGCGCTGCGATCTTGAATTCACTCAGCCGCAATAACGGTTTGGATACATGGATTGAGGTGACTACATGATAGAAATGCAAGTAGACGGCAGGACTATTGAAGCCAAAGAAGGCGAGACAATTCTTTCGGCGCTGAAACGGGAAGGGATCCATGTTCCAACCCTGTGTCATATGGAAGGATTGCCGCCGAGCGGCGCATGCCGCATGTGTATCGTCGAATTGGAGGGCGCGCCCAATTTTGTGACCGCGTGCTCCTATCCGGTTGCTCCGGGAATGAAAATTCAGACCTGTTCCCCCAAAGTATTGGATGCGCGCCGGACAATCGTTGAACTTCTTCTCAGCAATCATCCCGACGACTGCCTGTACTGCACGCGCAGCGGCAAGTGCGACCTGCAGCAGCTGTCCCAGAGCATGGGCATACGCCAGCGCTCGTATCGCGGCAAGCGGAATGAACAGCCGAAAGACGTTTCGGGACCCATTGTCCGCGACCCGGATAAGTGCATCCTCTGCGGCCGGTGCGTGCGAATCTGCGAAGAAATCCAGGGCGTGAGCGCCATTGATTTTGTAGGCCGCGGATCCAGGGCGTACGTCGGCACGGCATTCGATCAGGGCCTGAATATATCGACCTGTATTAACTGCGGACAGTGCATTGTGGGCTGCCCGACGGGCGCGCTCGCCGAAAAATCCTATATCGACGAAGTCGTCGCGGCTCTCGCGGATCCGGGGAAGATGGTCGTTGTGCAGCATGCTCCATCGGTCTCCGTCAGCCTTGCCGAGGAATTCGGCATGGAAGCCGGCCAGGATGTCGACGGCAAAATGGTGGCCGCGCTTCGGCGCATTGGGTTCGACCGCGTATTTGACACATCTTTTACGGCCGATCTGACCATCATGGAGGAAGCGTCCGAACTGGCGCAGCGAATCGCCCAGGGCGGCACCCTGCCGATGTTTACGAGTTGCTCTCCGGGATGGATAAAATTCGTGGAGCAGTTCTATCCGGAATTCATCCCGAACCTCTCCACGTGCAAGAGCCCCCAGCAGATGATGGGCGCCGTTATCAAATCTTACTTCGCGGAGCGGGAGAAGATCGATCCGGCTCGGATCGTCAGCGTTTCCATCATGCCCTGCACGGCTAAAAAATTTGAAAGCAATCGGCCGGAAATGGCGCCGAACCACATTCCCGATGTGGATTACGTGCTGACGACGCGGGAACTCGGGAAACTGCTGCATATGTTCGGCATCGATCTTCCGGCCATGGCGCCTCAGGAAGCGGATACCCCTTTTGGAGAAAGGTCCACGGCCGGCAAGATTTTCGGCGCCAGCGGCGGCGTAATGGAAGCTGCCGTCCGCACAGCCCACTTCCTGCTCACCGGACAGGAAGCGCCCAAGCTGGAAATCCAGTCTGTACGCGGCATGAAGGGCATCAAGGAAATACGCACCAAAATCGGCGGTCTGGAAATCGGCGCGGCGGTTGCCAGCGGCCTCGGCAATGCAAGAAAATTGTTGGATGAAATCAAGGCCGGCCGGAAAGACCTCCATTTTGTCGAGATCATGACTTGTCCCGGCGGATGCATCAACGGCGGCGGCCAGCCGATCGGCGCGGATATAAACGCCGTCCGCGCCCGCATGCAGGCTCTATACAAAATAGATCAGAGCGAAGAGATTCGCGTCAGCCATAAGAATCCTTATATTACGCGGCTGTATGAGGAGTTCCTGGGAAAGCCTCTCGGAGAGAAGAGCCATCAACT
>CAZLHW010000207.1:5913-7061 GCA_964559085.1 uncultured Acidobacteriota bacterium
TCGGGTTGCCCGTTTTCGGATAAAAGCCTTAAACGGAAAACGGGGAAATGATTGAAGCATGGGAGATTATTAGAGTGAAAAAGAAAATATTGGTCGTGGACGACGATTTGGATCTCCTCGAACAGATGAAGTTCATACTGAATGCGGCGGGCTATGAAGTGGTGACCGCGGAAGGTCGCACGGGAGGCGAAGAGGCGGTCTTATCGATGAAGCCCGATCTCGCAATACTGGATCTGATGATGGAAGAGAAAGATTCCGGTTTTGTTCTCAGCCACCAGATAAAAAAACTCTATCCGGAGGTCCCCATCATCCTGCTCACTGCCGTAGCCGGAACGACAGGACTGAATTTCAACACCCAGCGTTCCGATGCCCAATCATGGGTCAAAGCGGATAAAATTATGGACAAACCGGTTCGTCCGGAGCAGCTGAAAGAAGAAATCCGCAGACTGCTCAACGAAACGACCGAGCAGGACCCCGGCGGACACTCCAAAACGCGGGCGGAGCAACCATGCAAAGCGTTTGTTTTGTGCAGACCATCAGGGAACGATGCCGGGTCTGCTACACGTGTGTTCGGGAATGCCCTGCAAAAGCCATCGGCATTTCCGACGGCCAGGCGCATGTGATTCCCGAACGCTGCATTGGTTGCGGCAATTGCGCCCGAGTCTGCAGTCAGGGAGCAAAGCGCGTTCTGGATGGGACGCGGAACGTGTCCGAATTGCTGCACGCGGGCGGCCCGGTTGCCGCCATTATCGCTCCCAGCTTTCCTGCGGAGTTTGAGGAGTGCACATACGGGCAAGTCGTCGGCATGGTGCGGGCCCTTGGATTCCGCTATGTCCACGAGGTCGGTTTCGGAGCCGACCTCGTCGCCTTGCGCTATCGGAAGCTTCTGGCCGGCGACGACAAAACCAAATATATCGCCACGACATGCCCGGCCATTGTCGGCTATGTGGAGCGCTATTATCCCCAGCTGGTGCCTCAGCTGGCGCCCATTGTTTCCCCCATGGTCGCAATGGCACGCGTGCTGCGGCGCCTCTACGGTCCCGAAATCCCGATCGTTTTTATCGGCCCCTGCATCGCCAAAAAGGGGGAAGCCGCCAGCGAAAACCTCCGGGGAGAGGTGTCGGGAGCCGGGCCGTGCGCGGCGGTGG
>CAZLHW010000208.1:0-7056 GCA_964559085.1 uncultured Acidobacteriota bacterium
CATTGCTTTTCTTGAACGCGTATAGAATAGCATAGAAAAGAGCGAGCAAATCTTGGAGTTTATTTGCATGGCATCAATTATGGGGCATAGATCGTGATTCTGTTAAATTCCAAACGGCATGTGGAATCTGTGCGAGGGGGCACTCCGTGCAAAGATGTGTCTGGATGACGATGGATTTTGCGATAGCAACTTTTGTGAGGGATTGGCGTGCATAGGGTACGCAGGCTCAGGCTGCCGAGAAATAGGGAATTAGAACGCAGCCCGCTTTTCTTTGGGGGGTGAGCCAGTTTTTTGTAATAATGAAGGGCATGAAAAAGACTGCAGCAATCCTGGTCCTAATTTTGTGTTTGTTTTCTCCAGCGTCGGCGCAGGATCCGGCTTCGGTCGTATCCATACGTGCCATTGCGCCTTCCGAGCCCATTGAGGCTGGAAAGCCGGCAGTCGTTGCGGTGGAACTCGCGATTGACAGCCGGTATCACATCAATTCCGACCGGCCGCTCGAGGATTTTCTGATTCCGACGACGCTGGAATTTGAGCCCGTCCCCGGCGTGACTTTCGGCAAAACAACCTTTCCGACTCCGGCCATCAAGAAATTTGCCTTTTCGGACTCTCCGATGTCGGTCTTTGACGGGACCATAAAAATCCTTACAGAGATCACGCTCGCTCCCGGACTGCAACAGAACGCCATCACCCTGAACGGCACGGTCCGCTACCAGGCTTGCGACGATAGAGCCTGTCTCCGCCCTGTCCGCCGACCCTTCCTCCTTTCATTATCCGGCGGTGCCACTGCGGCCGCTCCGGTCCAAGCTGCTGCCGATCCGCAACCGAAGCGGGAATCTTCCGCGAGCGATTTCGGCGAGAGGGGCATGCTGGTTACCATGCTCCTGGTTTTTCTGGGCGGCCTGGCGCTCAATTTGACGCCCTGTGTGTACCCGATGATCCCGATCACGATTTCCTATTTTGGCGGGCAGTCCCAGGGTAAAAAAGGAAGCATCCTGGCCCATGCGATTCTCTACGTTGTCGGAATGGCCGTCACCTATTCCATTCTGGGAGTCCTCGCGGCGATGACCGGCGGCCTTTTTGGCGCGGCCCTGCAATATCCGCCGGTTCTTATCGGCATCGCCCTCGTTATGGTCCTGCTGGCGCTGAGCATGTTCGATGTGTATGAATTCCGCATGCCGCAGTTTCTGAACCGTCTCGCGGGCGGTTCGCAAAAAGGCTTTGCCGGAACGCTTTTAATGGGACTGACCGTTGGCATCGTCGCCGCTCCATGCATCGGACCCTTCGTCCTCGGCCTCCTGACCTATGTGGGCAATAAAGGCAATCCGGTGCTCGGATTTATTCTGTTCTTCATTCTCGCGATTGGAATGGGCCTTCCGCTCATGGTATTGGGCGCGTTTTCGGGAAGTATAAAAAAACTGCCGCGCTCGGGCGCATGGATGGTCTGGGTTCGAAAGATCTTCGGCTTTGTCCTGCTGGCGATGGCCGTTTTCTTCCTCGAGCCTCTGTTTCCGAATGCACTGACATACTACCTGGCCCTTGCCCTGATCCTTTTGCTGGCGGGCATTTACCTCGCATGGATTGACAACGCAAGTGCGGCGGGCAAAGCATTTTCCTTTGTACGTACTATCGTCGGCGCCCTGTTTTTTGCCGTCGCGCTCTACGCGGCCATTACAGGGATTGACACCCACATCCGGACCCTTCAGAGAGGATTGACGGGCGCCGAGTCGGCAATACAGTGGTTTCCTTACTCGGACTCCCTGCTCGAGCAGGCTTCCCGTGAACGGAAACCGGTTTTTATCGATTTCTATGCCGACTGGTGCGCTCCGTGTAAGGAGCTTGACGCAAAGACCTTTTCCTCTCCCGAAGTTATCAGCCGGTCGAGGGATTTTGTTATGCTGAAGGTGGATCTTACCTCCACCGATGATCCCAAAGCGGAAGAGTTAAGAACACAATATCAGGTTAAGGGGGTTCCCACGCTTGTATTTCTCACGCCGGACGGCAGGGAGATTGCCGATTTGCGTGTCACCGGATTTGAACCGAAGGATGTTTTTCTGAAGAAGATGAATCAGGCGATTCAGTTGGCTCGGGCTCAATAAAAGAATCCCGAGATTCCGATCCGGATATGGAGGGAAATGCCGTGAAGTATATGGCTCCAACAAGAGTAAAACGAGTGAGTCCTAAGCAAACCGATATCACCTGGAATGATGGGCATCTCAGTTCTTATCCTTCCTGGTATCTGCGGGAGAATTGCATGTGCGCTGATTGCGTGGATGAATTTACCGGCAAACGCAAAATCGGCCATGGCAACATCCCCTCCACCATCGAGCGCGTCGGCGTCACGCCGGTAGGAAATTACGCCCTTAATTTCAGTTTTAGTGATGGACACGCAAGCGGCCTTTACACCTTTGAATACCTGCGCGAACTCTGCCCCTGTGCGCAATGCCTTCCCGAGGGTTTGCAGGAGCCGCCGGAGTCTGTTCCAAATCCCGGTTCCTTCGAGGTGTGATTGCGCCGACCGTTGCTCGAAAGTGTCTGTTTTGCCCCCTTTCGTTCGCTGTTTTTGCATTTTAGGGCGGAAATGTTGCTTTTTACTCGACGTGTATGTATATTCGTTTCCGACCTATGTTAGGCATCAACCTAAAATGAGAAGGGTCTTGATCGTCTGGAGGTGGAGGTGTCTCCACGTTTGGTTTCGAATCCCCTTGGGTATCGAATGGAACGAAAACAGACATCTTGAGTGCGTTCCCGCGAGGCACGCGGGGATGGAAGTAAAAAGTAATTTTGGAAGAGGAAAAATGAGCAAAGAACAAGGCGTTGTAAAGTGGTTTAACAATGAAAAAGGCTACGGATTTATCCGTCGCGATTCCGGGGATGATGTTTTCGTGCACCATTCCGCTATACAGGCCAGTGGTTTCAAGTCTTTGAATGAAGGCGATCACGTGGAATTCAATGTTGCCAAAGGGCCGAAAGGCTATCAGGCGCAGGACGTAGTGAAACTCTAGGTCCTTACCAAGGGGAGGTTCCGGTTGCCGGCCGGAACCTCCGATTTTCGCTTTCGAGCGGCCTCCGCGGCCAAGACCGGAAAATCCGCTTGCTCCCGCAGAGAAGTGCATCTGCGCTGCCTCTCCCTGGTTCGCCGATTAATAATCAATCTTTCTCTAATGCTTTGTGATGTTGAGAGTTTTGAGGACCCATCCATCGGGGTCTACCTCGATGGAAAGGGGAGATTCCTTCAACGGGATTTGGTATGTGTGCACTCTTTCGGCTATGCGCAGCCTGCGCGAGTCTCTCCGATCCCCGCTCACAAAAACAACATCCAGCGGCATGTCGAAAAGCCCGCTCGACTGAGTCTGTGCAATCGATAATTCGACCGTACCCGCCCCGGAGTTCCATCGCCAGAAAACGTCATATTCCGGCCAGCCCGGTTGGCGGAGCCACTGAGCAAAAAAGCCGCTCAAGGAAGCCCCATATGCCGATTCCAATGCTTTCTGAAGATCTTCGCTTAGTGCATTCCCCTATTCGTGCAGTCGGTAATAGCGGCGGATGCCTTCAAAGAAAGAGGTGTCTCCCATAATGCCGCGTAGCATGTGCAGAACCCAGGCGCCTTTCTGATAATTCACAGGATTCAATTTCCTCCCGATATCCGGTTGATCCGGGTCGAGGATGGGTTTCCGCCGCGCATCGCGGTCCTTATTCAGCCTCAGTGCGTGATCGTCCATGATCCGCTGCAGGGCTCGCGCGCCGTATCGATGTTCCTCGAACAGCGCTTCCATGTAGGTTGCAAATCCTTCGCTGAGCCAGATATGATCCCAATCCCCGGGCGTAACCGAGTTGCCAAACCATTGATGCGCGATTTCGTGGGGCACCGGTTCTTCCGTGTCGGGCGCATCCTGAATAGAGGACTCTTTATAGAAAATGGCGCCCGCATTTTCCATACCCCAGAAGGAAACCGTTGCCTGAACCTGAGCCAGTTTTTCGTAGGGATACGGCGCAATCAGTGAACTGAAATATTCCAGCGCCCCGGCCGTCGAGCTGAATTTCCTGGCCGCTGATTCGGAATCCTCCGGATAGGAATACCATTCGATCGGCACGCCGCCGGCTTGCTTCTGAGGCATGATGTTAAATTCGGCTGCCCCGAGGGCGATGCAATACGTCGGAATCGCCTTCATTTCTTCCCACCGCGTCCGTTTACGCCTGTTGGGAAGAAGCCGGGTATCGACAAGACGCCCGTTGGAAATAATGATGTACTTCTGCGGAGCGGTTACGGTTAACTGCACGCTTGCCTTGTCGTAAGGATGATCTATCGATGGAATCCAATGGCGTGCGCGATCAGGCCAGTTCTCGGAGAAGAACACTCTGCGGCCATACCTGTTTCTGCCGATCAGCAGTCCGTGTTCCGGTTTGCCATGGTAGCTAACATCCACGATGGCCAGTTCATCGCGCGTGTAAATCCGGTCGAAGCTGAAGGACAAAGTTCCATCACGGTGCTGAAATTGCCTTTCGCTGCCGTGCACACGCACTCTGTCCGTACGCATTCCCTCAAAATCCAGTTTCATGCCCGAAACCCTGTTTTCGCGCATGCGTACGTGGATTGTTGTGGTTGCCGCAATCACATCCGAGCGGTCGGTCAGTTCCAGGGAGATCTCATAACGAACAATGTCGACCGCCGTCTGGCGAATATAAGTGTCCGCATGGCTCAAACCGGACAAAAGCAATAGATACAAGCCCGCTATTGACCATCGCATCACCTCATTCTTTTAACATTTTTTGGGCCTTTGAGTCTTGGAGTCTTCGAGTTAAATTAGGATTCTTCAGGAAGGGCATTCAACATGAAGGCGGAACAGATTCCCAGGCGGCTCTATCGCGATGCGGTGCCGCTTTCTATCCTTGGGTTTGGAGGTATGCTCCTGGTGGGCATGGAGCCTCGCCGGGCAAACAATATTGTCGCCGAAGCGCTCGATCGCGGAATCAACTATTTTGATGTGGCTCCCTTTTACGGCAACGGAGAGGCCGAGCAGAAAATGGGGAAGGCCCTTTCCAAGCATAGAAACGGCATCTTTCTTGCCTGCAAAACTCTGGAGCGGTCCGCCGACGGCGCGCAGGCCGAGTTGGAGCAGTCACTGCGCAATTTGCGCACCGACCACTTCGATCTGTACCAGTTCCACTCTCTCTCCGGTATTGAGGAAGTGGAGGAGATATTCGCCCCCGGCGGCGCGATGGAAACCTTTCAGAAGGCGAAAAAAAAGGGAAAGATCCGCTATATCGGCTTCTCGGCGCATTCGGTTGATGCCGCTCTCGCAATGCTGGATCGCTTTCCATTCGATTCAATCCTGTTCCCGGTAAATTTCATTTGCTACGCGCGCGGCAATTTCGGCCCGCAGGTAATGGCCCGAGCCATGGAACGAGGCGTTGCGCGTCTGGCGATCAAGGCGATGGCGCATGGTCCCTGGCGGAAATCGGATAAACGGGATTATCCCAATTGCTGGTATCGCCCGATTAGCGATAGAGATCTGGCAAGGCAGGCGCTGCGTTTTACGCTTTCCGAAGGTGTAACCGCCGCCATCCCTCCGGGGGACGAACGCCTGTTTCGCATGGCGCTCGATCTTGCGGCGGATCTGCCGCCCCTTACGGAAAATGAGCGGACGCAGCTTCTGGCAGGCACAAAGGGACTACGGCCCTTAATGAAAGCATGATCTTAATTCGAGATTCGAGATTCGAAATTCGAGATTGAAAAACGCATTAGATTTGAGCGAGCCCCGATTGCTCAATTGTTTTAATCTCGAATCTCGAATCTCGAATCAATATGGAGGCGCGGATGGACAAACTGCAATTTATTGCGGACGAACGGGCGCGATTGGAAAGGGAGGGGCTGCTGATCAACGTGCGGACAATAGAATCGCCCCAGGGCGCCTGGATTACAGTGGACGGAAAGAGAGTGCTGAACCTCTGTTCCAATAATTACCTTGGGTTTGCCAATCATCCTCAGCTTAAGCAGGCCGCGCGGCAGGCGATCGATACATTCGGCGTGGGACCCGCGGCCGTTCGCTCCATTGCGGGAACAATGACGCTTCATGCCGAGCTCGAGAGAAAACTGGCTCAATTCAAACGCGTGGAGGCTGCAATTTCGTTTCAGTCGGGCTTCAATTCAAATGTAGCGACCATCCCGGCCCTCGTGGGGAAAGAGGATCTGATTTTTTCGGATGAATTGAACCATGCCTCTATTATAGATGGATGCCGGCTGTCGGGCGCGCCGATCATTCGCTACGAGCACTGCAACCCTGCCTCGCTGGAACAGAAGCTGAAGGAACATTATCCGGCTGGAACCGCCCGCCGCGCACTCATTATCACGGACGGCGTTTTTTCAATGGACGGCGATGTGGCCCCGCTGCCCGCGCTGGTGGAACTTGCTGAAAAGTACAATGCCATGATAATGGTGGATGATGCGCACGGGGAAGGCGTCCTCGGAGAAGGCGGTCGCGGCGCCGTGGATCATTTCCATATGCACGGCCGTGTGGACGTGGAAATAGGCACGCTTTCAAAAGCCTTTGGCGTTATTGGGGGATTCGTCGCCGGGAAGAAAATCATTGTGGAGCACCTCCGGCAGAAAGGCCGGCCCTTTCTCTTCTCCAGCGCTCTCACTCCCGCGGATGTTGCAGCCTGCAGCGCCGCGATTGATATTCTTGAATCATCCGGCGATCTTGTGCAGAAGCTCTGGAACAATACACGATATTTCAAAAAGCGTATGAAGGAAGCAGGATTCGATATCGGAGTGAGCGAGACGCCGATTACGCCCGTCATGCTGGGCGACGTCAAGGTAGCCCAGGAATTCAGTCGCCGCCTGTTCGAACAGAATGTCTTCGCAATGGCCATCGGCTTTCCCACGGTTCCCATGGGCAAAGCCCGCCTCCGTGTGATGATCTCCGCAACTCATTCCGAGCAGGACCTGGACTACGGCATCGAGAAATTCACTGCTGTCGCGAAAGAGATTCGAGATTTGTGATTCGAGATTCGAGATTGATAGGCACATGACATCGGAGGGCCCCTGGGTGCAGG
>CAZLHW010000209.1:0-7032 GCA_964559085.1 uncultured Acidobacteriota bacterium
GATGTCCACCATGGACGAGTTTCTGAACGCCGCCGAGTATATTCTGAACCGGGGAAATCACCAGGTGATACTCTGCGAACGGGGTATTCGGACCTTCGAGACGGCCACGCGCAATACACTCGATCTCGGATCCATTCCGATTCTGAAGCAGCGGACACATCTTCCGATTTTCGTAGATCCCTCGCACGCGGCCGGCCCAAGAGAGCTCGGGCTTCCTCTGGCTTTGGCGGCTCACGCCGTAGGCCCGCACGGTCTTATCGTGGAGATGCACCCGGAACCCGACAAGGCTCTCAGCGACGGACCGCAGCAGCTGCACTTTTCGGAGTTCGCGGACCTGATGCGGCGCCTGTATCCGAACGCATTGCATGCCCGCTGAATCCGTCAGCCGCGAACGACAGCATTGCTGCGTCGTTCCTGCAGAATGGTGGAAGTGGGCGTCCTTCCATAATTATGGCCGGGGAACACAACCGTGTCGCCGGGGAGGGTGTAAAGTCTCGTTCGTATAGACCGCTCCAGTTCCGCGTAGGATCCACCCGGGAAATCCGTCCTCCCGACGGAGCCGACAAAAAGCGTGTCGCCGGTAAAAAGCATTCCCTCTGTATAAAGACACATCCCGCCGGGCGTATGGCCGGGTGTATGGATAACGCGCAGCGAAATGCCGCCTACCTTTATCAGATCCCCGTCGGAAACCAGAATATCCGCGGGTGGCGGATCCTCTGCGCCGAACATTTCCAGAATATTGCGGGGAGTGTTCAGAAGATCCGCGGCATCCGCCTCATGGATGAGGACCTTGGCTCCGGTTCGCCGAACCATCTCCCGGTTCCCCATGGTGTGGTCAATGTGCGAATGGGTGTTAACGACATATTTCACGGTCAGGTTATGGGCCGCCGCCTCCCGCAGAAGCCGGGCGTGGTCCTCAGAGGGGTCTATGAAAAGACACTCGCCGGTCTGTTCATCTCCAACCAGATAGCTGAATATACTGAAAGAACCCACTTCAATCTGTCTCAGAATCACGATTCGCTCTCCATTCTGTTATGCGTTTTCCCCCGCGCTTTCGAATCCCCTTTTCAAATCCTCTACATCATACTGTATCCGAGCTATCCCGTCGTCCGGTTTCAACATTCAATTGCGCCTATTCATCGGCCGTCGGCATCTGCTATGATTGGATCCCTAAGGAAGAACAAAGTGATCGTTCAATTTTGCCGATATTATTACTGCAGTACATATAAGACCGACCCCTGAGGGCCTGCGTCTTTCCTTGCTTTTTTCAGCTCAGAAAGAGATCAGCGGCCCACACAAAAATCGGTGGGCCGTTCGTGTTTTAGGAGAGCCCATGATCATCATTTGTGAAACAAAAGCAACCGAAAACCAGATCAGCGCGCTGCAGCAGAAAATACGCGAGGCAGGTCTGGAGGTGCACCGTTCCGACGGCGTCGAACACACGATACTCGGCGTGGTTGGAGACCGGAAGCGGCTGGATGTCGAAGCAGTCTCCATGATGCCCGGCGTCCGCGACATCGTATTGGTTTCCACCCCTTTCAAACTCGCCAGCCGGGAATTTCATCCGGACGACCAGATCGTGAGAGTCGGCGACTCCAGCCTGGTCGGCGGCATGGAGGTTGCCGTGATGGCCGGCCCCTGCGCGGTCGAAAGCGAAGAGCAGATTGAAGCAAGCGCCGCAGTGGTCGCGGCCTGCGGCGCGCAGATCCTGCGAGGCGGAGCCTTCAAACCCCGTTCTTCGCCATACTCCTACCAGGGTTTGGGCATTGAAGGGCTGAAATTGCTTCGAGCCGCCGCTGACAGACACGGCCTGGCGGTGGTGACGGAAGTAATGACCATCGAGCAGATCGAAACGGTTTCCCAATATGCAGACCTTCTGCAGGTCGGGGCACGCAACATGCAGAACTACCCTCTCCTGACGGCCCTGGGGCATGCGGGCAAGCCCGTTCTCCTGAAACGCGGCATGTCGGCTACCATCCAGGAATGGCTGATGAGCGCTGAATACATTCTTACCGAAGGAAATCCGGACGTGATTCTGTGCGAGCGCGGCATCCGGACTTTCGAAACCGCCACGCGCAACACGCTGGATCTCTCCGCAGTCCCGGTGGTCAAGCATCTGTCGCACCTGCCCATCATCGTGGATCCGAGCCATGGGGTCGGCACACGCCGCTTCGTGGCCGCCATGGCCAGGGCCGCGGTAGCTGCCGGAGCCGACGGAATCATGGTTGAAATTCACCCCAATCCCGATAAAGCCCTCTCGGACGGTCCGCAATCGCTTACCTTCCAAGAATTCGAACTTATGATGAATCGCTGCCGCATCATCGCCACAACCATCGGCCGGCGGCTGGGAAAGGCAAAATAAGAGGCAGACCATGAAGATCACAATTATTGGATGCGGCTTAATCGGCGGTTCCATCGCTCTGGCCCTTAAACGGCGGCGGCCCGAGTATACGGTCGCCTGCGTGGACCTGCCGGAGCGCATTCCCGCAATCCGCGAGGCCGGAGTTGCGGACACGGTGGCAACCCTGGAGGAAGCCTCGTCTCATGTATCCGAAAGCGCCATAGTCCTCATCGCGACTCCCGTGCAGTCGGTTCTTCCCACGATCGCCGCGGTGGCGCCCTTCCTGAAAGAACAAACGATTGTTACCGACGTCGGAAGCACCAAGAAATACATTATGGAAAATGCGCAGAAGCTGCTGCCGCCTGGAGTTCATTTTATAGGCGGCCATCCCATGGCCGGATCCGAGCGGTCCGGAGTGGAAGCCGCCGAACCGCTTCTATTCAGTGATCGGGTCTACGTTCTCGGTCCCGATGCGGAGACACCCCCGGATGCGCTGCTGCAACTGCTGGATCTGGCGGAGAGCCTTCTTGCCCAGCCCATCACCATCGACCCGGAAGAACACGACCGCATAATGGCTATCGTAAGCCATCTGCCGCAACTCATCGCAGTGGCGCTCATGCGCGCGGCCCTCGCGGGAGACGCCAGCCACGGCATGCTGACAAGGCTTGCCGGCCGCGGATTTCTTGACATGACGCGTCTTGCCGCCTCCGATTACGGCATCTGGGAAGGAATTCTGGAAGCCAACCGAGAAGCCGTCAACCTCGCCATCGAGCAGTTCGGCCAAAGCCTCGCCCTCATCCGTCAGGCGATCGCAGGGAAGCAGCTTGGAATCACATGGGAGGAAGCCGCCAGGAACCGCAGAAAAATGGGACCGGATAGCCTTCCGCGGCCGCGCAAACACGACCTGCGCACCCTTATCGACCGCTATGACAAACAAATGCTCGCGGCCCTGGGACACCGCATTGAGACAGCCCGCAAAATCGGCAAAATAAAGAAGAGCCAGGCCGCGCCCATAGTAGATCCGGACCGCGAGAGACGCCTTTTGCAGCAGCGAAAAGACTGGGGCAAGTCGCTGAGCCTTCCCGAGGATCTTGTGGAGGAACTCTTCTCGGTAATCCTGAAGCACAGCTCCCGCATCCAGGCCAATAAGGCGTAAGATCCCCAACTGGTTAAGCCGTTCCAGGCCTGCCTGAATTGGTTTTCCAACAGCTTCTTCGGCGCCGATAGCGACCCCGCCCCGATGCGGCCCGCATCAAGAAGGATGCGGATGTCGCCGCGGCGGAAGCCGAATTCGTCCCGGATGATCCGGAGCAGAAGTTTGCGTCCCTGGAAAGAGGAGATCAGGCGAATCGACTGCCGGCCGAGATAGAGTCGCGGCGCCGATTACGAAATTAAAACCGGGCTGTTGCGGGCCGCACCGCCCCACACACTCGGAACTGGTTTCCGTCAACCTTGGGCCGGGCGGCAGAAGAAACACTCGTTCAGTGGGGTCTCTTCACCTGAGAAAAACCGGTAATGTTGATATCCCGAAAAACCGGTGTGCGCGGCGGCAGCAGCCGCGGCTGCAGAAACTCAACGTCAAAATTGTAGCCCCGCGAGGGGGGCGAGTATACGTTGGTACAGCACTTATAGGTACCCAAAGCCTGGCGGTTGAAAAACAGGCTGACGATGGATCCGCGGTAGTTCAGCGTCTGCCCGCTCCAGTCTTCCAGGAAACGGATGAAATTGTGTACGCCGCCGTCCGTTCCAAAATCCTCAACGGAGGTGATGCGGGTAAAGGGTTTGCCCTTGCCGGCAATGAGGGCGGTTCGATACCACGTCGTGAGCGCGCTTCGTCCGGACGGTTTGTGCGGGGAAATAAAGGAATTCCTGTCATTCCAATTCCTGGATAAAAAGGTTACTGCGTCCGCAATAATGGAGCAAGCCCGGTGGGTCCCGCTGAACGTCCCCGGAGCATTATAATTGCCCTGAACATATACCGGGTTTTCGGAAGCGATCGCGAGCCCGAAAGGGACGCCGTCTTCATTGGAACCAAGATCAAAAGAAGCCCCGTTCACCAGTTTCAGCGCGCGACGGAAAAAGATGGCCTTGTTTACCCGGGCGATGGCGGCCGAGACTGCGGTCTGCGGCCGGGCGCTGGAATCAAGGGGAGCTGCCGTATTGGGCGGGGCAGGAGGATCCGGCAAAATTGGAATTCTGCCGTAATGATCCAGTTCGCCGTTTTGGTTGACGTCTTCGGCAAGCTCCAGCACGCTGTCGGGCAAACCGGTCGTTACATTGCCCGAATTGACGACATCCTCAAAACCATATTCCCCGGTCTCTTCATTTGCCGTGTTTCTGTTTGTACGGCGATCCGAGAAATAAACAACATATCCTGTCTCGTTGATTGCATTGGACGCCCGCAGCCACGAAGCGAGGTTGGCCACATCCAGTTCAATGTAATGCATGACTCCGCCCAGGTATACGGTTGTCTGAGCCGTCGATACATTGTCCCGCAGATTGCCCTCGCGCGCGTCATAGAGCACGTTGGGCCAATACTGCCTGCCGCTGGAATTGCTGCAATCCGAGGGGTTGTCTTTAATACGCTGCACGCGAAGGATTGCATTCGCCTGATCGCTGCACACTCCGGTCGTATCCCCGCCCGTCATGCCAAGACTCAGGATCTCGCCGGTTACGTCCGTCCAGTTATGATCGGCATCCTGCATTTCTATTTTGATATAGCCGCCAATCAGCGGCGTGCCATAGGCGCTGCGATAACCGTCCGCATAACTGCCGGCCGTTGCATAATAGGTTCCGTTTGGTGCGACTCCGGCCAATTGCATGGGAGGCGTTGCCGTAACAACAGTCGGTAGACCCGTCAGGTCCGCCGCGGTATCCGAAAGCAGGATGCGGAGGCTGGCCATGGAATAATAGCGCTGATCGAAAACAGCTCTGTTGTTGACATCTTCATGGGCCGCGGGCCGTCGGATCAGGTCCACCGGCTCCGCGCCCGCGCTGACCAGCGGGAGATCCATGCGCCGGGCGCCGGTCCGCCCATTGAGGATATTTCCGTTATAGGCTCCGCGGGACAAATTGGTCCAGGTCGGTTCATTGTGCGCAGACGTTGCCCCGTCCACCACGCTTCCTTCGGTCAACGCAAGGTTCCTGTAGGCGCTTGGCGCCGTAGACACCTTTACCGGGCCGTAATAGTTGGTCGAGGTCGGCTCGCCGTTAATCAGCCGCTTCCGGATGACCTCCCCCAGCGCGGTCACCCGGTCCGATAAAGTAAGAGTCCCTCCGCCGCGCTGCGCCAGATAGAGATTCCCGTTCGTATGGACCCGGCCTCCGAAATTAAAGTCCGGGCCCGAGTGAAAACTGAGATCGGTCTCTGAGAATATCCCGAACTGGAAGACCGGGACTGCAACCGTCTGCAGGCTCCGGCGCATCTGCACCTCTGCGCCTCCCGGCGTTGTCCGCGCCGTCGCAATCATCGTATACGGGGTAATCAAGCCTACCAGACCTTCGTATGGGCCGGATGGTATCGTGCGCGTTTCGGCAACGGTGCGTCCGTTGTTATCCACCTCATACTCGATCCGGTATCCGGATTGCCCGCCCGGCCCCACAAACTGGATGCCTGAAATCACGGGAGGATTCGCCATCAACGCATTGATTTGAGAAACCGATGGAGAATAGTTGCTCCCAAAAAGTGTTCCCAGATTCCCCGTGAGCTGTTCCAGCCCTGCAAGAGCTCCATAAAACGCGCGCGTTTGGCCCCGATCCACACCAATAAGTTCTTGATCCGAGTTGATCGAAAGAATGAATCCTTCCAAAAGAGCAGCGAGCAGCACAAGGATGAGCAGTGTTCCGACCAATGCAATTCCCGATTCATTTTTAATTCTCATCGCCAATATCCTCTATTCATACCGATCAATGTAGGAAAGGCTGCGAAGACTGACTTGAGTGGTCAAGCTGCGGCGCAAAAAGTCGCCGGTAGTTCGATTTTTCGCAGCCGATCGTCCGGACAAAAGTATGTTGGCCTTGCGAATCTGGCTTGGGCTATTGGGGGAGACGGCGTTTTTTACAGCCGTAGGGTTGGTGACGCCGTCCACAAGGTCATAGCTCAACTGGAGGTTTTCCAAAATAAGAGCGACGGTGCGCCCCGGATCATTATTGATTCGACGAATAAGCCGGGGAGTCTCGGGATCTTCGTTAAAATCGAGATAATAGGTAATCAGATAAACCCGCATCGCCGTTGTTGTCGGGAATGTCCCGTCTCCGTTGCCGATCTGTGTGACGGATCCGGCCGGAGCCCCGGGTTGATTGAGATTCATGGGGTCGTTGGCGCCGAAAGTGATGGTCTGACCGGACACATCTGTAACATATTGCAGCGTGCTCCCTTTCGCATTGCTCAACGCAATGAGATCCCCAACCCGGATGGGGTTGTCCATCCGATTGAGGGGAGTAAGATTGCTTACTGTTATGCTGGATCCATTTGCAGCAATTGCAGCCAAAGGGTGATCATTCAGCGGGTGCGAAAATTCGGCATTATCGGCATAGAGTATATTAATGATGTCGGTGGGCTGCCCGTTCCAGACCGGACCCAGCATCGGGCCGGGGTTGACGGCGGCAATAGTCTCCGAATCAAAGGTATAAGAGGTTCCGGGCGGGCCCGGCCGGAGGACTTCCTTTGCTCCGTCTCCCGATGGAATCGG
>CAZLHW010000210.1:0-7015 GCA_964559085.1 uncultured Acidobacteriota bacterium
CAAATTTCCACGGATTTTTATCAATGTAAATCGGCGGGGATCCGCGGTTATTTCATGCTTTTGATCTTCTCCGCCACCCGCTTCGCATCCAGCACCGGATCCACGTCCTTGTCAATCGATCGTATTTTCAGATCCGGCCCGATGATGAAGGTCCAGCGCCTGGACATGTTCATCACCGGCATTTTGGTCCCGTAGGCGCTGATGGCTTCCAGCCGCGGATCCGCAAGCAGCGTGAAGTTCAAATTGTGTTTCTTTTTGAATTTCTGAAGCGCCGCAACCTCATCGGCGCTTACGCCGAATATGTCCGCGCCCAGTTTCCGAATTTCCTGGATAGCGTCGCGGAAAGCGCAGGCTTGCTTCGTACACCCCGGGGTATCTGCCTTGGGGTAGAAATACAGCACTGTCCAGAGCCCTTTGCGCGACTGCAGGTCGAAGACGTTCCCCTGGTCGGTTGTAAGCTTTACACCGGGGGCCGGGTCTCCCACCTTCAGATCGGCGGCGCTGCCGCTTCCTGCCAGCCCGGCTAGAATCGCCAGCATTGCGATTAAGTTTCTCATTCGGCACCCTCCATCAGGAATTGCGTTGATCCCCATAATACTCGCCAACCATATACACGGAGCCTCGTCCCAATTATTCCTGAAAGATTTCACTCCGCATAGCCTTGCTTCGTTGATTGCCCTGCGGATAGAATTTTAAACTGTGCGATCAATCGGGCACAGCAAGGGAGTCTACCCAAGCAATGAACCGCATCCGCCTGTTGCTCCTTAGCGTATTCATTCCAGCCTTTGCAATGGCGGGAACGGGTGCCATACCGGATAATTTAGCGGCCCGGGACATAGTCGCTCGAGCCGTGGCGCGGGCCGAAGCCCAGCATGCCCGGCAGGCGGATATCGGATTCGAATCGCTGGTTTCCATGTCGATACAATCACTGGACGCCGCCGGCAAAGTGACCGAAACGGATCAAACCGACTACCGCCAATACCCGCTTCAGGGGGCGCTCTATGAAGAGCGGACCGCACAAAACGGCCGAAGCCTCGACGACAAAGAAAAGAAAGCTGAAGAGAAAAACAAAAGGAAGTTCATTCGTGAGGTGGAGAAGAGAAAGCAGCTCGGCCTGCATCCGCAGCCCGAAAAACGCCCGGGCATTCGTTTCGGCGACAAGTTGATGCGCCGCTACCGGTACACGCTGCTGCGCAGCGAAAACGTAGACCGTCACCCCTGCTGGGTAATCGCCTTTGAGCCTAAAGAGGGGGATCTTCCGGTGGAGGAGATAATGGATTATGCGCTGAACCAGTCCACGGGAACGCTCTGGATTGCGCAGGAGGATTTCGGCCTGGTGCGCCTGGATTTTGTAATGCGCAAACCCTTCAAATACTGGGCGGGGCTGCTGGCCGTCATTCGCAATACCGAAGGGAGACTTGATTTCCAGCGTGTGGAGCCCGACATCTGGCTGCCCGTTCACTTCGATTTGAAGCTTGATCTCAACGTGATGATGGAGAAAAACAGCCGCCGCCTGATCACCAAGAAATGGACGAGCTACAAACGCGTCTGATTCAAGATTGCGGATTGCATCAACAGTCGCCGTCATCCTGCCTTTTCCTAATCTCGAATCACCTGGGATTTCCCCGAAGGCTGAAACTCTTCAGGCCCTCATCCGTAGAGACACCATGAATGCGCTTGCGGAAAGGCTGATGGACACAGAGCGGAATTTCGAAGAAATCTACCGGGAACATCATCGCAGGGTATTCAACCTGTGTGCCTATCTGCTCAACTCCCATAGCGCAGCCGAAGATGCAGCCCATGAGGTTTTCATCCGCGTGCAACGGCGGATGGAAACCTACGATTCCGCGCTCCCCTTCTCGAACTGGATCCTGAAGATAGCGAGCAATCACTGCATCGATATCCTGCGCCGGCGCGGCCTGGAAAAGCGCCTGTTCGGAGCAGACGACCCGGAATCTCTCCCGCTTTGCTCGACGCAGCCGGGGCCTCTGTCGCAGTTTCTTACAGCGGAACAGGGGAAAGCCATACGGCAGGCGCTGAAATCATTGCCGGACAAGTTTCGGATCCCGCTTGTTCTGGCTTATTACAACGAATACGGCTACGACCAGATCGCCGCCCTATTGCGGATTCCGAGAAATACGGTAGCAACTCTTCTCTTTCGTGGAAAGCAGATGCTGCGGGAAAGACTTAAGAAGGAGCATTGCCATGAGGTGTCCTGAGGAAGGGGTCCTGTCTCAATATGCAGACGGGCAGCTGTCAAAAGGTGAATCCGGCGAACTGGATTCGCATCTGGAGGCCTGCCGCGCGTGCCGGGAACGCATGGCGGATCTAAAAGCGGAAAACAGGCTGCTGGCCGAATGCCTGCAGGCTATCGATTCCATGGAAGCCGAGGCAGAAACCGTGCCGGGGAAGCGGCCGGAATTCTCGGGCATCGACCGCCTGGCCGCCGGCCTGATCGGCATTGCGCTTCTGCTGCGGATCGGCCTGGGCTTCCTGGAAAGAGCCGAGATTCCTTCCGCGCTGCAATGGCTGCATCCATGGAGTGTATCCGGATTGTTGAACTGGACGATGAACGGATTGTTTTTTTTGCTCGAGGAAGGAGGACCCTTCATGACGTCTCTGGTTGAGACTGCGCGAATCGCATTGCTGGGATTGCCGGCGCTCGGATTCATGGCTCTTATTGCCCGCCGCGCGCTGCGGGCAAAGTCGATTGTAGGACTGGTTGCGTTGCTGTTTGCCGTTGTCGTTCCAGGGTATGCGATTGATTTGCGCAAACCGGAAAAGGGAATGGGCGGCACTATCTCCGTTGCGGAGAATGAAACCGTGAACGATACGCTCGTGGTTTTCGCAGACTCCGTCAATATCGGCGGAACCGTTACGGGCGACCTCATCGCTTTCGCGCGCAACGTGGATATTCAGGGAAGCGTCCAGGGCAACGTCTTCAGTTTCGCACAAAAAATCGACATAGCCGGAACGGTTGACGGCGATGTTTTTGTCTTCGGCCAGTCGCTCCGGGCGGACGGACAGGTCGGCAAAAGCCTCTGGGGGTTCGGCCAGACAATCACTCTCGGCAGGAGCGCGCGGCTGAACAATGACGCGGTTCTCTTCGCCTCCAACGCCTACATCAACGGCGATGTGGGGCGCGATGCCATGGTTCATGCGGGAACGCTGGACGTGCGGAGCAGACTGGCCCGCGATCTCCGTTTCAGCGGTGGAGCGCTGGCAGTTTACCGTCCTTCCGTAATCTGACGGAACCTTTCGAGCAAGACCCGATCCGCGCAGGAAGCGAAAATCGACCCGGGCGTTATTGTCCGGGGAAATAAGAAACTGGAATTTCATGAAGCCCGCCCCAGCCGCTACCGCACTTTGGGCTTTTATTCCGGCCAGGCCTTGCGCGTCGGCGCGATGCTCCTGATGGGAATTCTGCTTTTCTGGATAGCGCCCCGCATGCGCTCCAGCATGATGCCGGCCGTCCGGACGATGCTGGCTTCGGGCGGAATCGGCTTCCTGGCGGCGGTGTCCATTCCCATTGCAGCCATTATACTGGCGCTCACGGTGATCGGCATCCCGGTCGCGCTGCTCTTCATCGCGCTGTGGCTGTTGGGCTTGTATCTGGCCAAAATAATAATCGCTCAATGGATTGGCACTGCGATCCTCGGCATTCGCGACGGCGGATGGGCTTCCACGCTTATGCCTTTACTCCTCGGAGTCCTGATCGTTGTCCTCGCCATAAATCTGCCCTATGTCGGAAGCATCCTGAATTTCATTCTGATCCTGGTGGGTCTGGGTGCGCTGGTGAAAGAACTCTATGCGATGCGCCGCAAGGTTCCCTCTCAGAATTATTAGACCGCCTGGGCCTCGGGAGTGCCGGCGGAGGCAAGTGCGAGCTGATTGAGTGTGACAATCCGGTTGCGTCCGCCGCGTTTCGCTGCGTAGAGGCAGCGATCTGCTGTTCGAATCAGATCATCAACCGACGAGAAGGAGCGGTCTGCCGACATGGTGGCGCAGCCTATTGAAATGGAAACCCGTATTTCCGAGCCGTCGTCCGCTTTGTAGGGCCCGGCCTGCACCGCATTCAGAATCCGCTTGCAGATATCAAAGGCCGCTTTTTCGCCGGCATTGGACAGGATCACCAGAAATTCATCCCCGCCGTAGCGGGCGACGACATCGGAACCTCGCGTATAGCGATGGAGAATCTGGCCGATAGCGACCAGCACTCTGTCGCCGCACGGATGCCCATAGGAATCATTGACGTGCTTGAAATGATCGACATCCAGAAACAGCACGCTCAGCGGTTGCCCCGATTCCCGCGCTGCAAGGAATTGATGCGGCAGGACGTCGCTTATGTACGAGCGGTTGGCAAGCGAGGTGAGATTATCTTTCTGCGCCTGCAGCTGTATTTCCCGGGCGACGCGGGACGCCTGCAGGGATAATTCGACCAGGCATGCGCGCGCCTGATCGAGGATTCCAGCGACAAAGTCTTCGCCTCCGATATTGATATCAAGATTTGACGTCACTTCCGGAAGGACCCGGGCAACATTATCCAGAATATTCTGGAACTGCTCCGAAGACATATCGAATAAGGATATGGATTTCTCGCGAGCGGCAGCCGTCGCCGCCGCCGGATCGGGTTGGATCCAAATGTCGGCGATAAAGCCCGCCAAAGCAACGCTTTTGCAGAAGGCGGAAATCTCAGGATTCTTGCATTGTCCGCTGTGGCTGCAAGCCAGGGCGAGCTGCAACTTGAGGGGAAAGTTCCAGCGTTCAAGCTGCCACGCGCCGACCTCGGCATGATCGCTGCCGAATGCCTGGCGTTCAAGCGTCGCAAGCAGGATGTGATCTTGTCCGGCGGCAGCAATCAGACGCCCGTAGCTTTCGGGCATTGCCTCATTCAAGACAAGGACGCCGAGGTTTTGCAGCAATCCTCCAAGAAACAGCTCATCCTGGTTTGCCGCTCTAGCCCAGCGGCCGACCTCCTGGCTCGCGGCAGCCGTGATAACGCAACGCTTCCAGAACGCCTGATGATCAAAGGAAGATGTCTTTGATTTTTGAAGATTCCGAACCAGGCTGAAGCTGAGGGCAAGACTTAATGCCGCGTTGATGCCCAAAATCGTGATGGCGCGCTCGAGCGTCGTTATTTGCGAACGGACACCGTACCAGGGGGAATTGGCAACTTTTAACACCTTGGCTGTCAGCGCCGGATCCCTCGCGAGGACCTTTCCCACCTGGCCGACAGAGACATCCTCGCTCTGGCAAAGATCCAAAACCTCCAGCACAACCGCAGGAACGCTTGGCAGCGTCCTGCATGCTTTTAGATTGTTTTGCAAATCCGCAGGCAGTGCGATCATATGGACTCGCGTTCTATGATTTTACCGGATCAACGCCTTTTGCATTCCAGCCATCACTTCGGGATATTCCTAATGCCCCTACCGCACAAGTTCCCTTCCATTATTATCGGCAGCTTCACAAATTTATTTGCTAATCAGTAAAGAAATGTCGCGGTTGGTTTGTAAATACTCATTTCCAAAGGCTTGCATATTTCCTTAAAAGCCGGGAATTCGGATCGCCTCCGAGCCGTCCGGGCATACAGCTTGTAGCAAGGCCATCGATTGTTTGATAAACTGTTGCAAAAATAGCGGAGAAGATCCGATGGCAAAACGGTGTGCATTCGGCATTCTTTGCATCCCCTTGATTGCCGCCTTTATTTTGGCTCAGGGCACGGGACCGGTTCCAACGAGCGGCAAGGAGATATTTCATTCCGCATGCGTTGCCTGTCACGGCGTCGACGGCAGAGGCGCGCCGGACGGCTTGCGCCGCTTCGAAAAACCGGACACCTTTCCCGATTTCACCGATTGCCAGGCAACGGCGCGCGAATCGGACGACTTCTGGAGCGCCATCATTCATAATGGCGGCCCGGGCAGAGGGTTTTCCGAAATCATGCCTTCATTCAAGGACGCACTCACCGGCAGCCAGATCAAACAGGTTATGGGATATCTGCGCGCCTTCTGCCGCGAACCGGCCTGGCCGCGCGGCGAAATGAATCTTCCGCGCCCGCTCGTTACGGAAAAGGCTTTTCCTGAGGACGAGATGGTAATGGATATCGGCGTTGATGCTGAGGGGAATGCCTCCATCAGCAATGAAATTGTCTACGAGAAACGCCTGGGCCCCCGAGGCCAGCTGGACGTGATAGTCCCTTTTAAATTTCAGAAACCTGAAGGGGATGCCTGGGAAAGCGGCGTCGGGGACATAGTGGCCGGCTACAAGCACGTTCTGTTCAGCAGCCTTAAGTCGGGATCCATCCTGAGCTTTGCAGGTGAGATGATATTTGCAACGGGCAATGCCGATCGGGATATGGGCAAGGGGGTGAATGTTTTCGAAGCCTTCGCGGGCTACGGCCAGCTTCTGCCTAAAAATTCATTTCTTCATTTCCAGAGCGGCATCGAACTGCCGACAGATACGGACAAGGCGAACCGCGCGGTATTCTGGCGCACGGTCCTGGGAAAAACATTTGCACAAGGGGAAGGCTTCGGGCGCCAATGGTCTCCAATGGTCGAGCTGCTGGCGGATCGGGAACTGGCCTCAGGAGAACGCGTCAACTGGGACATCGTGCCGCAATTTCAGGTTACCCTTAGCCGGCGCCAGCACATTCGCGCCAACATAGGCGTAAGACTTCCAATAAACGATTTCGGACCGCGGACCACGCAGGTGCTTTTCTACCTGATGTGGGACACCTTTGACGGCGGCATTCGCGATGGGGGGTAACATGCAGACATTATTCCGTTTTCGCTGGTTGTCCCTTTTTGCCGCAGCAACTCTGGCTGCATTTCTGTGGGGCGTCGAATCTCCGGGCAAATCCGATGTTCCGATTTTTCATACCTCCGACAGATGTGAAGCCTGCCACAACGGCTTATCCACCCGCTCCGGCGAAGACATCTCTTTCGGAATTGCCTGGAGGCCGACCCTGATGGCCAACTCCGCGCGGGATCCTTACTGGCATGCCGGCGTGCGTCGCGAA